>CAZFHM010000025.1:0-17400 GCA_964518825.1 uncultured Pirellulales bacterium | reverse complement strand
AGCTCAGCGCCGAATAAAGCGTCGTACTCTTACCGCTTCCCGTCGGCCCCGTCACGACAACTATCCCGTGCGGCTGCTTCAGTATCCTCTTGAACCGGAGAAGCAATTCCGGCTCGAATCCAATCTCCTCGATATTATGATTGACCGCCGAGGCATCCAGAATTCGCATCACGATTTTTTCGCCGTATATCGTCGGTATCGCGTTGACACGAACGTCAATCGCCCTGCCGGACGCCTTCATCTTGAATCGACCGTCCTGGGGCAAACGGCGCTCCGCTATATCCATCTTCGATAGAATCTTTATCCTCGTAACTACCGCCGCCTGCATTCTTCTCGCCGGTGGGACCATCTCTCGCAATAGGCCGTCAATCCGCATCCGGACCACCATTGTCCGTTCCTGAGGCTCGATATGTATGTCACTTGCCCTGCTCTTGGTTGCCTGACTCAGAAGCAAGTCGACAAAACGAATCACCGGCGCCTTGCTCGCCGCCGCAGTATTATCAACCGCCTCATCGGTTATATCTTCTATCAGCAGGTCGGCGTCTTTTTCCTGTTCCAAATCTACCGCCGTCTCCACCAAATCACGAAGATGCTGCTCCTCAATGTCACTGCCGTGGTATATCACCTCTATCGCCGCAATAATCGCGTTGGCTGAGCTGATTACAACCTTAATCTGACGATTTATCTTCAATGAAATTGTGTCAATTGCGACAACATTCAACGGGTCTGCCATCGTCACAACCACTCTGCCGTCCTCTTCCCCTATCGCAACCAGGCAGAAACGACGAGATATGCTTTCCGGGAGCATGCGGGCTATATTCATATCCACTTTGCTCACGTCGTCTAAATGAATGTACTCAATCCCGAGATGCTCCGCCAGCGCCTCCGTCACCTTCTCCGGACTGAGCATCTTAAGACGAATCAGAACCTCTCCCAGCCGACTTGGTTTGTCACGCTGTTCCAAAAGAGCCTCACTCAGCTCTCGCCTGGTAATTAAACCCTTACTCACCAGGTATTCGCCGAAAAGCATCTCACCCTTTTCCTTCGTTGGAGCTTCGGTTGTCACCTGTACCGTCGGCATTCGCTTATGTTTCTCCAAAACCTGCGAACACAATAATCAAAACTTTGATGCGCCTAAGATGTTAATCAGACGAACACAGGACAAAACCCGTCCTGTGCCGACCCCTGAATGTGAACATTGACTGTAGGCGCTCACCTGAAATCAAACTCCGAATACAGTTTTTCCACCAGATTAATCGGTATATCCGGATACCCTTATAACTAAAAAACGCCCGCTTTTGCTCCACTGACAAAAAATAAACCCGCCCTTAAATACGTCGAAACATAATTTTTATCGGACTACCTGCCGGTTGGCGCCGCCGATATTAAGCCCAAAATACCGCCGTCGCACTTGACGAACAGACCATAATTGCGTAATATCACCCAAAACCGCGGATGTGGCGGAATTGGCAGACGCGCAGGCTTCAGGTGCCTGTGGGCTTAACGCTCGTGGAGGTTCGACTCCTCTCATCCGCACTGTTGCCCTTTTATACAGGCCTGTACAACATCAAACATGCTTCCACAACGCAACATTTAACGCAAATCGAACCCAGAGGCCGATAATATGAATTAAGGATATCGTCTGCCCGTCGGGACATAGGAATCGAAAATGTTTAACGCCGTTACACAACAGATTGAATCTGTCGCCGCAGAACTGTCTTCATCGGCCCTGTTCGGAACGGGAATTGCCTGCGCCGTCGCCGGCCTGATTATCTGGCTCGCAGGACTGGGAATGTCTCGCATCGCATCTGCTACAGTCGGCGGGTTCGCCGGATGTTTCATAGGATATTTATCCTACACAAAAAGCTTTGAACTGCTCGCTCTTGCAGCATTCATCGGTGTTATCGTTGGATTAGTTATTGAAATCTTATTGGCTCACTCACTCGGCTATGCTACTTTCGGCTACAATCTCACCATGGCAATTTTGACCGCCGCGCCAGGCTCTGTTCTAATATTGCTCGGTATGATTTTCCTGCTGTATCTAAAAGGCGCAGATTCTGTAAACCGTGTGAACGCCAATCAAAAATTCTATCTTACTCTATTTTTTGCCATGGTCGTCTTTGGTACTTTAGAGCAGTTGATATTCTGTAAGAAGAAAATCACCCCGGTCGGCCATAAAAAACACAAAAAACCGGAAACTGAAGTCGAGCCCGCCAGGAAAAGCTCGTGGAGAAATAAATAATCTAAAGCCGCCATGTTATATACTTTTTTTGCCTGCTTTGGAGATTCATAGCATGGACCCCATTGTAATACTCGCTCAGACAACCGAAACCACCGAAGCCGCGGCTACACAAGCCGTTGTGCCCATCGATATGTTCTGGCAGCAAATCACTTCACTCGGATTCTTCGAAGCCCTTACATTCATCTCTTTCGGCGCTGTATGCCTGATGTACGGCTGGCGAGTATTCAAAACCCTCGTCGTCATCAGCTTCGCCTTACTCGGAATGGCCGGCGGAGCACTGGCCGCCGCTAAAATAAGCGGCGAAAATCACCAGATACTCGGAGGCTTCATCGGCCTCGTCCTGTCCGGTGCGCTCGCACTGCCCCTTATGCGGTGGGGCGTCAGCATCCTCGGAGCACTCGCAGGCGGTATTGTCACTGCAGGACTCTGGTATGCATTCGAACTGCCACAAAAATACATCTGGGCTGGTGGTCTAATCGGAATCGTTGCAGGAGGAATGATCGCTTTTATCGCCCTCAAATGGGCTGTTATGCTCTTCTCCTGTCTCGGCGGCTCCGCACTGCTGGTCACCGGAGCACTGGCCCTGTTCTACCTCTGGCCTGAAACAACCGACCAGGTCCAGCAGCTCGTCTTCCAGCAGAACTGGTTCCTGCCCGTCGCTATTATCGTACCCACCGCCTTCGGTTTTATGCTACAGCACAAATTCATAAAACACTCCTCACACTGGTCTATCTGAAAAGAAAGTATCCTTCTTACTCTTGCAAATTCGCGGCATTTTCCTTACAATCTGCTGTTCGCGTGCTCGTATCTGTCATTCAACGCAGTGAAGGATATATAGTTTTGGTCATTAGGATTTTAAGAATTAAAATTTGTTTAGGATTTAGAGTTTAGCATTTAGAAATTCTCTTTCTCTGTGCTCTCGCCTGCCCCTGCAAGCAGTAAGCAGGGGGTGCCCTTTGTGGCTATAAAATATTCGTTCTGTGTTCTCTGTGGCTATAAATGTTTGATTCGTTAACAGAAAAATTCAATAACGTCTTTCGTTCACTAAGCGGACGAGGCCGTATCACCGAAGCAAACGTCTCCGACGCCATGCACGACGTCCGCAAAGCACTGCTCGAAGCCGACGTCAGCTATCAGGTCGTAAAGCAGTTCTGCAAGGATGTCTCCCAGGCCGCGCTCGGCGCCGAGGTCATAAAGTCCCTCCACCCCGGCCAGCTCATGGTTAAAATCGTAAACGATGAGCTGACAAAACTTATGGGCCCGGTCGATACCAGAATCTACTTCGTCTCACCAGGCCCCACGATAATCCTGCTCGCCGGCCTCCAGGGCTGCGGCAAAACAACTACCGCCGCAAAACTCGGTAAATTCCTCGTCGCAAACGGCAAAAAACCTCTGCTCGTAGCCGACGACCTGCAAAGACCCGCCGCCATCGAACAGCTAAAAATTCTCGGCGAACAGACCAACATTGATGTTTATTCCGAAGACAGCAAGAACGCCGTCGCCGTTGCAAAAAATTCACTGAAGTACGCAAAAAACAACGCTCATGACGTTATCGTCCTCGACACGGCAGGCCGATTGCACATCGACGAACAGATGATGAACGAAGTCGCTAACGTCGCAAAAGCCGTTACTCCTCACCAGATATACCTCGTCTGTGACGCAATGACCGGCCAGGACGCCGTCAACTCCGCCAAGGAATTCAACGAACGACTGGAGCTCGACGGAGTCATACTCACAAAGCTCGACGGCGACGCACGAGGCGGAGCCGCACTTAGCGTAAAAGCCGTCACCGGAAAACCTATCAAGTTCATCGGTGTCGGCGAAAAACTCGACAAGCTCGAAGAGTTCCACCCCGACCGAATGGCAAGCCGAATCCTCGGAATGGGCGACGTCGTCACATTAGTCGAACGCGCCCATGAACAGTTCGACGAAGAACAGGCCGAAAAAATGCAGGCCAAAATGGCTAAGGGAAAGTTCGACTTCGACGACTTCCTGAAACAGATGCAGGCCGTAAAAAAAATGGGCGGTATGAAGGACATGCTAAAACTCCTGCCCGGCGTCGGCAGCAAGCTCGGACAGTTCGACCTTGACGAATCAGAAATCAAACGAATGGAAGGCATCGTCCATTCAATGACCAAAAAAGAACGCAGCGACCCAGACCTCATCGACTCTTCCCGACGCCGCAGAATCGCCTCCGGCGCCGGCGCACAGCCAAACGACGTATCCGGCCTGGTCAAAACCTTCAAACGCAGCCGAGATACGCTAAAATCCCTCTCCGGCGGAAAAATGTCAGGCCTAAAGAACATCTTCTCAGGCGGAATGAATATGGACGCACTGACAGGTGCGATGAGCCAAGGCCGAAAAATAAAGCAACGCTCTAAACGAAAACAAAAAATCCGACGACGAGGAAAAATAAAACGCCGATGAAATCCGAACTTACACTCGAAGACTACCTCGAAAAGCTCGCTAAATTCGTCGACAATCAGTATGGTCAACTGGTTCGGCAGCAGTTCCAGAACATCAAAGGCTCATCCGAGCTGGCTATGCTCGCTTCGCCTACCGCCGCCGAGCTTGACCAGCTAAAAAAGGCCGTCGCAATAATGACAAAAGAAGAAAAACAAAATCCTTGCAATTTGACCGACGAGCAGATACAACGTATCGCCTCTGACGCCGGGGTCGACCCCGGAAATTTCGCCATCTTTATAAATGGCTACTGTTTACAGCGTAAACGAGTTTCGTGATTCGAATGCTAAGAATCACGAAAATTAATCATAGAAACTGAAAGGAACAGAGAAATGGCAGTAAAAATCAGAATGACCCGAATGGGAAGACGGCACAGGCCGTTCTTCAGAATCAACGCCGTCGAATCACGCAATCCACGTGACGGCCGAATACTCGAAAAGCTCGGCCACTACGACCCACTCGAAAAGGACCAGGCCAAACAGCTCGTACTAAATACCGAAAGAGTAAAGTACTGGCTCGACAACGGAGCCATACCTTCCGATACTGTTTCAGAAATCCTGCTTCGTCAGGGCATAAAGACTAAGTACGCCGAAGAAAAAACCGCCCGTCGTACAAAAGCAAGGACGCAGGCACGTGCCAAAGGAAAATTCTTCAACAAAGCCGAAAAAATAGCCGCAGAAAAAGTCAAAGCCGACCAGGAAGCTAAAGAAAAAGCCGCCGAAGAAGCTGCAAAAAAAGCTGAAGAACAAGCCAAGGCTAAAGCTGACGCTGAAGCTAAAGCAGCCGAAGAAACCACAAAGGCCGAAGAAGCCACACAGCCTCAGCAAAAAGAAGAACCAAAACAACAATAAACAAATTACGAAATATCGATTAGCCCCGCCACCTGTGGGCGGGGCTTTTTCCTGTCCCCTGAACCCTGCACCCTGTCCTTTTATGGATTGCACATTTTACACGGCCGTCGTCCGCTGTTTATAGCCTCTTCCCTGCTGTCAAATCCTATCAGATTTTCACTGCTTATCCGCGCCGCCGCTCGACAATCCGCCTTATGAAAAACCTTGCTGTTCTTCGAAGCCACATATTCATAATTGACTTTCTGTCTCGCCTGGTCGTCAGTCTCCTGGCTCGCCGATGTCATTATATCATCGTCGGGCTCTGCGGTATCAGCCGTCATCTTATTAGTGTTTGCCTTTTTCCAATCCGCGACAAACGCATCTACCTGCCTCATCGCCGTCGACCTTATCGTCGCTTCACATTCATTCGCATCGGCAATCCCTATAGGCACATCAATCCGCCATATCTCCGCCTTCATCCTGGAACGCAAACCCCTCAGGTACACCTCCCTGGCAAATGAAGTCTGAATATGATACACGCAAGGCCCCGACTCATTACCCTGCAAAACTGAAACGCGCACAATAACCTCAGGCACCTTAACCGAGTAAACCCTCAGGTTCTTCGCCGTCCCGCCCTGCTCTTTCATCAGTTTTTCGATTCTTTGCTTCTGTTCCTCGTCCATCGAAGAAACATCGGCAGTCGCCACCTTCAGACCGCTGTCAGTTAGCCTTAGGCTTATCTCGCTCTCAAGCCGTCCCCGGTCGATTACAGTGACCTTATCAGTCACAATCTTAACATAAATTTCATCAACACCTGCTAAACCAATGTTTACAACCGACTCATCACCGACATTTACTTCCGCCTCCGACAGGCCGTAAGCCAACCCGCAAATCAGCAAGGAAAAAACAAACGCGCACAGGCATATCTTTCGAGCCTTCATAATATTCCCCTTTCTTGCCCGCAAAATATCTCTCGGAACGTTCACGCAATCAACGCAAACGCCTCAGTCACATCCATCCCTTCCTTAATACCAAGCTCCGCGGCCTTTGCGTTAACCTTCGTTACTTTTCTGTTGGGGAAACGTTCCAGCGTTTTGATGGGATTATCCGGCGTACTTTCCACCAGCGCCGCCGCCACTGCGTATCTGTCGCACGCCCCGACGTCTATCGCCGGGCACGCCAAAAATCCCTTCGAGCCGGTAACTATAAGAATATTGAACCCCTCCCATTTGGTCTGCACGCCCTCTACCATACCGTTAGTCGTCTCGAACGTCTTAGTATTAACCTGCATCGGCTCTCCTCCACATCCCTTATACGTCGAAAATCAAAGTCCTTTCACATCCTGCCCGCCGACAATCTTGATACCATTTTTAGTCAGCACCTCAACCGCACGGTCGGCATTTTCAAATCTGAACACCAGCAGCGCCTTATCCCCGTGCTTTTCCACAAACCCGTACATATACTCGATATTCAGATTGCCTTCGGCTATTACTTTCAGCACGTTCGCCAGTCCGCCGGGCTCATCAGTCACCTCAACCGCCACCACTTCCGTGACGTTCGCCGTAAAATTATTCAGCTCCATCGCCCTGACAGCTTCATCCGTCTTGTCCACAACCACCCGCAGCACCCCGAAGCTTTCCGTCTCGGCAATCGTCAGCGCACGGATGTTCACATTATTCTCCCCCAGCAGAGAACAAACCTCGTACAGCCTGCCTCGCCGATTCTCGAGAAAAACCGATATCTGTTTAATCTTCATTTTTCTTTCCTTTTAAACTGACCTCTTATCGACTACGCGTTTCGCCTTACCCATACTGCGCTCAATTGTCTTCGGCTCGACCAGTGTCACCTTGACCCCGATGCTCAGCACCGACTCAATCTCCTTTTTGATTTTGCCCCGCAGCTCTTCGAGCTTCCTTATTTCGTCGCTGAACATCTTCTGGTCCACCTCGACCAGAACCTCCACCTCATCCAGCTTATGCGCCTTTCGGTCAACCACAATCTGGTAATGCGGATGCGTCTGCTCGATGCCGAGCAGCACATGCTCAATCTGTGACGGGAACACGTTAATCCCGCGAACAACAATCATATCATCCGTGCGTCCCTTAATCTTGCTTATCCGCGGGCTTGTCCTTCCGCACTGACATTTTCCGTAGTTGATGCACACAATGTCCCGCGTGCGGTACCGGATAAGCGGAATCACACGCTTGGTCAGCGTCGTTATAACCAGCTCCCCGTCCCTGCCTTCCGGCATCTCCTCGCCCGTCTGAGGGTCGATTATCTCAGGGTAAAAAACGTCGCTGAATATATGCAGCCCTTCCTTATATGTACATTCCTGCGCCACACCAGGCCCGATGATTTCACTGAGCCCGTAAATATCCGTCGCCAGCATGTTCCACACATCTTCGATTTCAACCCGCATCGACTCGCTCCACGGCTCAGCCCCGAACACCCCTATCTTCCAGTTGCCATTGCGGGTATCGATGCCCATCTCTTTAGCTTCCTCAGCCATATAAAGCGCATAGCTCGGCGTACACGCAATAATCCGCGGAGCAAAATCCTGCATTATCTTTAATTGCCTGGCCGTCTGTCCCGACGACGCCGGAATAATCCTCAGCCCCATCTCGAGCGCGCCGTAATGAACACCCAGACCGCCCGTAAACAATCCGTAACCATACGCGACCTGCACCGTATCGCCCGGCTCCGCTCCGGCGCAGCAGAGACACCTCGCCATCACATCCGACCAGAGCGCAATATCTTCTTTCGTATAGCCGACCAGCGTCGGGTTGCCAGTCGTACCGCTCGATACGTGTATCTCGCGTACCTGATTCTGGTCGGCGCTGAACAGACCATACGGGTAGTTGTCCCGCATATCCTCTTTGGTCGTAAACGGCAGCTTCTTTATATCATCCACTGACTTGATTTGCTCCGGCTTAACCCCAGCCGTGTCCAGCTTGGCTCGATACACTTTGCAATTATCATAGATGTACGATACAAGCTCCCCCAGCCGCTTACCCTGCAAGCCCGCCAATTCGTCCCGCCCGGCACATTCGAATGCTTCCTTCCAAATCATTTTTGCCTCGCGACTCTACCTTTTAGAAAAACCTGTTTATTCTCTTGTACTATACTCTTTTTAAAAACCGTTTCAATCGCCTCCATCCAGTACTGCTCTTTTATAGGCAGATAACTCGACAGAACCCCAACCATGTACGTATTCAAATGCCTCGGATTCTTAATCTCCGCCTTTGTCCCCTCAAGATACCCGACCAAATCAATACCGCCGCGTCTTAGAAACGATTTCAACCTTGCGTGCTCATCTGCATCAAAGCAGACTAAGTAATCCGCCTTGCCTGCCGCAACCAATGGCGAATACACCTTTTTGCCGAACCGAAGATGCGATTCCACCGAGCCGCCGCGCTGCGCCATCCCGTGAACTTCACTCTTTTTCACATGGTACCCTGCCAGCATCGCGGCCCAGCCGCATATCTCGCTTGCCTTTAATATCCCCTGCCCGCCGATTCCGCCAAACGTTATATTACAAACTTCATTACGTTTCATCATCATTACAAACTCATCATCTCATAGTGTCATTTCTGCGACTCGTCCGCCTGTTTTTCCATTCGAAATTCTGAATTCTACATTCGATATTCGAAATTCAAATCCCTGTACCCTACACCCTGATTAATTTACACGGGTGACGCGAAATTATCACACTAAGCTCATCCGCTGCAATCCTCTTTTTCACTATCTCCTCGAACTCCTTCCGGTTCGTCGGGTCCACCACGTCGACGTTATCCGCGCCGCACGCCCTGCACAAATCCTCGAGTATCAACTTCTTGGTAGGCTCATTGCGTATCGTAAGTCCCGTCGCCGGATGCTGCTGACCGCCCGTCATCGCCGTGGTCGAATTATCCAGAATGAATATCACGCCCTTGGCCTTATTATACGCCGCGTTGATTAAGCCCGTAATACCCGAATGAACAAACGTCGAATCGCCGACCACGCCCACTATTCTTTTCTCATTGCCCGCTCCTCTTCGCCAGCCTTCGTTAAACGTCACTCCTGCCCCCATACACAGACAGCTATGAAGCGCCGACATAGGCGGCAGACACGCTAAAGTATAACAGCCGATATCACCGGCAACGAAAAAACCCTCTTTTCTCAATACCGCAAAAGTGCTCCAGTGCGGACAGCCGGGACACAATCGAGGCTTCCGCTTGCCGCTCGCCTTCTCGACCTTCGTCTTGCCCGCTACAACGTCGGGTATCATCTCAGGCGTCAATTCCCCAATCATATATGATGGGTCTTTCGCACGCACTTTAAGACCAAGTGTCTTCAGATGCGTTTCGAGAAACGGGTCCAGCTCCTCAATCACGTACAGCTTCTTAACGCCCTTCGCGAACTCTTTGATTTTTTCGTCACAAAACGGATACGACATCCCCAGCTTAAGGTACGATGCGTCCGGGTAATGCTCTTTCAGGTAATTATACGTCACGCTCGACGTGACGAATCCAATGCTTTTACTGCCCCACTCTATCTTGTTGAACTTTATCTTTTCAGACAGCGCCTGCAGTTTACCCAATCTCTTTTCAACAAAGATATGCCTCTTATACGCGTGCCCCGGCACCATCACATACTTCGCAGCATCGGTCGCGAACTTCGGCTGCTTCGGTACCACCCGCCCGGAAAGCTTGACGTCTTCCTTCGTATGCGATATCCGAGTCGTCATCCGGATTATCACAGGAGTGTCGTATTTCTCGCTTATCTTAAACGCCTCTTTCACATACTCCTTCGCCTCACTCGGACTGCCCGGCTCGAGCATCGGCATCTTCGAATAGATACTTACCCACCGAGTATCCTGCTCGTTCTGCGATGAGTGCATCCCCGGGTCGTCGCAAACTACTATCACAAACCCCGCCGACACCCCCGTATAAGACGATGTCATCAGCGGGTCCATCGCCACGTTCAGACCCACGTGCTTGCACGCAAACAGGCTTCTCGCCCCGCCTATCGCCGCTCCCAGCGCAACCTCGTACGCCACCTTCTCGTTTACCGACCACTGAGCATCGACCTCTTCGAAAGTAGCCAGCGCCTCTAATATCTCCGTTGAAGGCGTCCCCGGATACGCACATGCTACTTTTATTCCCGCCTCCCACGCACCGACCGCCAATGCCTCGTTGCCCGAAAGAAATGATTTGTCTGCTTTTTTCAGTTTCGCCATAATACTCTGCAACTGACCCTGAGAATCTCCTCGCAACTTTAGCCGTCGCCGGTTTACCCGCCGTAGTCCCGATTTTGTTTATCGGGACGAAGGCCGGCACGGCGACGATATTCTCACCTGATTAGTGTGATTATACGTACTAACCACTGCCGTTCAATAAAAAAACCCGGCCAATGGACCGGGCTTATCACTTCTGCGAAAGTTTACCGTTTAGAATGTATATTCGAGATTAAACCTGAAGAAGTACGAGCCGCTTCTTGTATTGTGCTGATAGTAGTTGCCCGGCGCAAAATATTCGAGAAGCACATGACCTTTCAACTGCTGTGTCAGTACGTAGTTAAGCCAGCACGTAAGCAACTGCCCGCGGAACTTGCCGTTCTTGCTGAAGCCGAACCCGTCTCCTGAGTTTGTGCTCTTTAAGGTATTCTCATCCGCCCACAACAGGTGATAATCGGTTTTCACCTCGAGCTTCTCGGTCGGCTTGAAGCTGTGCCCGACGTTGAACCTGTGAAGATTCGTCGTCTCGGCTATCATCGTTTCCCGCGAGTACGTGTAAATGTAAAGCTCGCTCCATTGAGGCCACTCACCCCAAAGCGGGTCGAACTGCTCGTTGCGCCCCGTGTCGGGGTCGTCGCCGCTCAGAAACTCATACGCAAAATGAATCTTGTTCTTAAGCTCATCCAGAAAACTGTACGACAAATCATTGCGGGTGCCCCACGCTATCAGTTTATGCCCGTTACCCATCGCGTCTTCTTTGTTGCCGCACTGTACCGCGCCTTCCGTGCGAAGCGCCCAATTGTCCGTGAATTGATGCTGTATCGCCCCGCCGAGCGTATGTATCTTCGCCTTCCTGCTCCAGGCCATAGGGAAATTATCATACATATGGTCCACAGGATTGTCGCTCTTGAACATGTAATAACCTTCGAGCTGCGTCTTTTCCATCGAATTGTTCGTCAAATACAAAATGAAACCGTCCTCATCCTGCTCCGTCAGGGCCGCTGTGCGGTCATTAATCGGTTTGAGCCTGTCCGCCGCGGAAGCCCGGTTGCTTATCACTACCGTATCAATCCTCGTATCTTTTTCCTTCCAGTCGTATGTCAGCCGCAACGCGTCAAAGAATATCGTACGCGAACCGTCCAGCGGCGTGCCGTCAAGAACAAGCCACCCCGTCCCGAAGATAATGTCCTGCCGGCCGACGACCATAGTCAGGTTGCCGTCCCACAGGTTGCGCAGCGTCAGGTTAAATCGGTCAAAAAGAATCTCGTCGAAATTAGTGTGTTGAGGTTTGTTCTCAGGGTCGCACCACGTACGAAATTCCCACATTAACCGCATGTTGAATTCCACGTCCTTGAAATCATCCGGAGATAAACTCATCCACAAGCGACTCCGGTAGCGATTGAACAAATAGTTGTGATTTGGTCGGTCGTCATTCAATGTCGTAATGTTATCCGCCGAGATAATCCTGAATCGAAAATCCGCACCCATCGTCACGCCGGGCCACGGATTATGAAAATTATCCAGCAATGACCCTGACGACGTGTCCGACTCCGCAGCTGATAATCCCTGTGAAGGAAAAATCAGAACAAGCAGAACAAACATTGAAACTGTTAATAGAATCGCCCTTTTCTTCTTCATTCCGCAACTCCTTCCAAAAAGTTCAAATTCTTTCAGCCGTCGAAAAAATCTTATACCTGTATTCGATTTTGTCAATACTTATTTCGAACCCTTAAAACACTTCGCCAGATGTTCATCTGAAGGCCGCTTCGTAAACATGCTGACCACTATCGCCACTATTATCGATATCGGCAACGCAACCACTATCGGGTCGACCCAGTCCCAGTTCGGCTTGCCAGCCAGGATACTTGTCTTGCCGCCCGTCAGCTTCTGAACCAGCCCTATATCACCGGCCTCGGCGCTCTTAACCAGCAGCAGCCAGAACGACGTCACCGCAAATCCTATCACCGTCGACCATATCGCCGCCGCACGTGTCATCCATTTACAGTAAAGAGCCCCAACGAACGATGGCAGGAACGCCGAAGCGCACAAACCGAAAAATATCGCCGTCGCTCGCGGTATTACCGTACTCTCACGCCAGAAGTAGCTCCACAGAACCGCTATCACAATACCTACAATAATACCCATCCGCGTCACAGCGATACCTTTGCCCTTCTGACCCGTTATCTGCTCGAACACGTCCCTGCCGATACTCGTCCCAACCGTATGGAACTGGCTCGAAAGAGTGCTCATCGCCGCAGATAGTAACGTCAGCAAAAACAGCAATCCGAACCATTTCGGCATCGCTGTCGTTATATACTCCGGAATAATCTTGCCCGAATCACCTCCGGCGTACACTATCGAAATACTGCCGCCCTGAACAACCTCAACTGCTTCGCCGTCAACCGTCACGCTTCCGACAACCTCACCATCCAGCAGCACCGGCGCCTTCTTGTCCTCGACGTCGGCCCACTTACCCGAGTCATCCATCTTCATAATCTGGATAACAGCCTGCCCCTTTTCCTCGTCCAGTGTCTTGATGACCCTGCCCGTCATGCGAGGACCATGCTCGGCAAAAAACAGGTTCGACAACGCCCCGACCGTAAACGCAACACCCGTCATTATCAGGATAAACACCCCGCCCACCAGGACCGCACGGTTCAATTCACGCGTGCTCTTGACCGTCATAAAACGAACCACAAGCTGAGGCTGCGCCAGAACGCCGATTCCAACTCCCAGCGTAATCGTCGGTATAACCAGCCACCACATATTGTATTTGATATCACCCCACCCGAAAGGCGGCATCGCTGTAAACCCTCGATGCCCTATCGCCTGTAGTTTCGCCGGCACCAGCGCTGCCAGCTCACCGAGTCTTTCATGCCCTGCCGTAATACCGCCGACCTTCATGTATGTGAATATCAAAAGCGCCAGCATACCGATAAACATAATACTGCCCTGCAAAGCGTCACTGTACATCACGCCCTTGAGCCCGCCCATTACCACGTACGCCGCGATGATAATACTTAGAACCAGCAGCGACGTCTCGTATTGAATCCCGAACTGCGTCGCCACGAACAAACACCCGCCTATCATCACCGCCGCAGCGTACAAAGGAATGAACAAAAATATCACCAGCCCCGCAAACACCTGTAAAAACTTACTCTGATACCGCCTGCCCAGCATCTCCGGAAACGTGTGCGCATCCAGGTGATGCCCCAGCATCCGCGCGCGAGGCGCAAGGAATACGAACGCTATAAAAATACCCACGAAAATATTACAAAACGTCAGCCACAACAGGCTCATCCCGAACAGCCCCGCCGCGCCGCCGAACCCGACGATTGCACTGGTCGATATGAACGTCGCCCCGTAACTAAGCGCCATCACGAAAGGGTGAATCTTACGACCGGCTATCATATAGTCCGTCGCCGTTCGTGTGTGCATGTAACCGAGCCAGCCCAAGTAAAACACGACCATCAAATACGCCAGTACTACAAGTATTTCCGGAAGTCCTACTGCTTCTGCCAACATAATGCAGTCCTCCATATTTAAAGCCGCCGTGCACCTGTTCCTTGTGCGCCAGATTCAAAATCAAAAACTCTGAACCTAATGGCTCACAACTCTTTCTCTACTTTCTTCTCTTCCTCAGCCCAACGAATGTCTTCCGCCACCTGTTCATCTTTCTCCTGCCCGCGGTTCCACGTAGCAAGCCCGTAAACCACGCACAGCACCGTACTGGCGATGCACAAAATATACGCCGCTGCTACCCACTTATCTTCGATTCCTAACATAGGCCGACCTCCGGTAATTGATTTGATTCCACAGATATGAACACAACAACAGGTTTGGTTCTGACCACTTCAAGCAATTTCTTATTCCTTGAATCGCCCTTGCCGGGATGTGCACAGCACCCCTGCGCACATTCTTTTAACCTGATTATCGGCTGTAATATCCCTCATTCGCCCAACAAAAACAATCTTTTTTGTGAAAATTCCGTCATTTAACATCAGCTCCGCTCCGCGTTTTTCCCCACCAGCAGCAACAATTACTACCCGCCGTATTAAACTCGCTTGCGCCACTTACCCCTCTTGCCCATTTTGCCACCATCACCCTTGAACTCTTATGCCCTTGTGCGCTTATGCAGTTATATCTTACGCTGCTATGCTCTTGTGCTCTTGTGCTCTTTTTCAATACTGATAACTCGCATTTTACCTGTTACTTCCCCCGTCCTCCGCCTTCCGTTATCGAGCATTGAGCATCAAGTATCGAGCATCGAGCATCGTTCCTTAATCCTCCGCTTATGCTCATCATCCACTGCCATCAAAGGCGGCAGCACCCCCTCACTGCACAGCCCCATCACGCTCGCGGCATACTTAAATTCCGCCACCGACCTGCAAACCGCCCGCACTTCGCTAATTTGCCTGTACGCCTGCTCCACCACGTTACGTTCGCCGTTTTGCGCAGCACCATACAATTCACGGCACAAATCCGGCACCAGATTCCCAACCGTCGGCACCCACCCACCGGCCCCTATAAACAGCCCCGTCACGACGAATGGTGTGTGGCCTATCAGGTATGTGAAGTCTTCTCTTCGCATCCACATTGCTATCGCCCGCTGCAATCGCTTGTCGTCCTCCTCCGTATCCTTCAGGCCGATTACATTGTCCCTGTAACTCAGCTCATCGACAACACCCAAAGGCAGGCTCTGGCCTACCATCTGCGGGATATTATAAAGCACAACAGGCCCGTCAATCCCATCTACAACCTGCTCCAAATATCGCAGCATTTCCCGCTCAGTCAACTTATAATAGCAAGGCAGATGCACCACGACCACCGAAACACCAAGCTCGAGATACCTGTTACCAAGCTCTATTTGCGTCTCAAGGCAGTTGCTCGGCACCCCCGCATAAACTATCCGCTGCTTGCCCAGCTCATCCATCACCGCCCTGACGAGCACTTCTCGTTTTTCGAGCGATATGGAAAACCCCTCACCTGTCGTCCCGAGTAGAAATACGAACGTACCCGCCTGGGCCAATCTAATCGCCATTTTTTTCGCACTGGCGACGTCTATCGCCCCGCCCTCTTTGAAAGGCGTCAGCATCGGGACAATCACACCTTCACAGAACCACCGCCCTGTCATTTCGATGCCCTTTACTTAATACTGTTCTTTCCGTATAATCGGGTCTCGAATTACTGACCAATGTAAACATTATTCAAAGGTTCCACAAATGCAAAAGTTCAGCTCCGCCGACGATACGCTCGATTTCGCGATTGAGCAGGAAATAGCAGCCCAGAATTTTTATCATAACCTCGCTGCCAATTCCGACATCCCCGAAATGAAGCAGGTCTTTGAAGACTTCGCAAAAGAGGAGAAAGGCCACCAGGCCAAACTCGAATCAATAAAGTCGAAAGGCTCACTCGCCGCCGCTACTAATCCTTCCGACGTACAGGACCTCGGCCTGTCCGATTATCTGGTCGATGCCGAACCGACGCCGGATATGGAATATAAAGATGCTCTTATTTTAGCGATGCAGAAGGAAAAGGCCGCTTATCGGCTGTACACCGACTTAGCTGAGTTATCGAATTCGAAGGATATTAAGGATACGTTTTTATTTCTCGCACAGGAAGAAGCGAAGCACAAGCTGCGTTTCGAAATTGAATACGACGGCATCGTTTTGCACGAAGATTAACGACCAATTGTAATCGCAGATTACACAGATTATCACTGATTTAATTAACAACAAATTACACGAATTTACACGGATTATTTCTAGCCGCGGATTTACACAGATTGTTTCACCGCGGATTTTTAGACGCTGATTTCGCTGATTACGCTAATTAACAAAGATTTTTTGACACGGACCCTGTACCAGACGCGGTACAGGGGGGTTAACCTGCCCCCGCGTCTCACGACGGGAGTCGTGGCGGCGGGCACAGATATACACTGATTAAATTAACGACGAAGAAATTTAATCGCAGGTGACACAGATTTATGCAGATTAATCAACAATCCTTTATCAATAATCATTCATTGGGACAAGATAACAGGATTACCAAGATAAAGCTTTGATGCGGGTCGTGGGCCATTGCCAAAGCTGTAAAATCATTTAAGTATTTGCGTAAATACTTAAATTCATTTAGATGTCACGATGTTATGGTCTGGGGTTTGGGGGACGAGGTTCGGGATAGAGGGTTCAGGTTGCGTAAGACGGTTGCGGTCCACAGGATGGCCAGGCACAAGCTGCGCTTCGAAGTTGAATACGACGACATCGTTTTGCACGAGGATTAGTCACAGAGCTCACAACTTGTCCCGATGTCTTTTATCGGGACGAAGACGGAATCTGCGATTAATTATCTCTAAAAACCCGCTTGTTTTCTAATAATATCTGTCTTTTATTTTGATTCCAATAAACACAACCAAAACTACAACAGGCACACCAATAGTAACTACCCAGCCTAAAGTGCTCATTAAAAGCATATCAAGCCTCCCTTCTGTCGTTTAATACAATGTTCGCTAAACGTTGATTTATGATTTTACCACGAAGGTCACGAAGCGACACGAAGGTTTTCTTAAGATATTTTCCTTCGTGGTTCTCGGTGCTCTTCGTGAAGATATGAAGAGAGGGCATCCTTAAGTATAATTCGGCTGACAATGT
>CAZFHM010000024.1:0-17529 GCA_964518825.1 uncultured Pirellulales bacterium | reverse complement strand
CCCGGCGAATGCGCGACCTCGACGACAGCAACTGGCTCAACTGCACCATTCCAAATTCGATATTTATCAACCTCATCGAAGCCGGAAAAATCGACCGTTGTGACATCGATGCAAATCCCGAAAATTACACATGGGTAAGTGACAAGCCCTGGGTCTTTCGAAAAACTTTCGATGCGCCGCAGGAGCTGCTCGAGGCCGACAAAATCGAACTTGCCTGCGACGGCCTCGACACCGTCGCCAGCGTATGGCTCAATGAAAAACTCCTCGGCAGAACGGATAATATGTTCATCCCGCATCGTTTCGACGTCACCAGGTGCATCAGGCCCGCCGCCAATCGTCTGCTCATTAAATTCGACCCCGCCGTACCACACGCCAAAAACCTGATGGAGCGATACACGCCATTCAGCGAAAAACTTTTTTCCAATCCGTATCGCGCTTACATCCGCAAAGCCCAGTACCAGTTCGGCTGGGACTTCTGCCCGCCGCTGCCAGGCTGCGGAATATGGCGACCGCTCAGAATAGAAGCCGCCACTAAAGCCCGCTTCGCAAATGTACAAATAAGAACTATTAACTGTGACGAAAAAACCGCTGATATCCGGGTCGCCGTCACATTCGAAAGAATCAGCCGACAAAAATTCCACTGCGAACTTGACGTTTACGACCCGGGCGGAACCATAGCCAGACATCTGAACTTCGACCCGCACGGCAACTCCGGCTCGGCCGTCGTGCATATCGACAACCCCCAACTGTGGTCACCCGCAGGATACGGCAGGCCTGATTTGTACCAGGCCCGCGTCAATCTTTTCGCCGACGACCAAATCGTCGACACAATACAGTGCGCCTTCGGAATCAGAACTGTAAACCTCAATCAAACATCAGACAAAACCGGAAGAAGATTTGAATTTGAGATTAACGGCCGACCGGTTTACGTCAAAGGCGCCGACTGGATACCGGCATCCCTCTTCGCAGGCTCGGTTACTAATGACCACTACGACCGGCTTGTCCACGCCGCCGCCGAGGCAAATATAAATATGCTCCGCGTCTGGGGCGGCGGATACTACGAACACGACTACTTCTACGAACTATGCGATAGCCTCGGAATCATGGTCTGGCAGGACTTCATGTTCGCATGCTGCTATTACCCCGACCGCCGATGGTTCCTCGACAAAATCGACGTCGAAGCTCGCTGCGTAATAGAACGCCTCTACAATCATCCCTGCCTCGTCCTGTTCTGCGGCAACAACGAAATCGACTGGCTGCATTATCGTGCAGCCGGCGGCTCCGGCAAACGAATGCACGGAAAGACTATCTGGCACAAGCTCCTGCCTAAAATCGTAAACGACCTCGACACGCTCAGACCCTATATCCCAACCACGCCTTTTTCCATTACAGCCGACCCAAACGACCCAAACAGCGGCGCCACACACAACTGGCGCGTCTGGTCCGGTCATCAGCCGATAAACGCCTATCTCGACCAGCCGGAAAACGTCCCGAGATTCGTCACTGAATTCGGATTCCAGTCGCTGCCCTGCCTCGAGACTGTAAGTAAGTTCTGCGACTCCGCGCATCTGCGCCTCGCAACCGCCGCAGTGGAAAAACACGATTACCAGGCACAAGGTTGCAGCCGATTATATCGATACGTCGGTGACATCTTCGGCCGTATATGCAATCTCGAACAGTTTATATATCTCAGCCAGCTCACGCAGGCCCGCGCCGTCAAAACCTATGTCGAATTCCTCCGCGCAAATAACCGCAGAAACGCCGGAGCCCTGTTCTGGCAGCTCAATGACTGCTGCCCCGCGATAAGCTGGTCCGCTCTCGATTACACTGCAAAACCGAAAGCCCTGTACTACTACGCCCGCAGATTTTTCTCGCCCGTACTGCTTGCCGTTGTCCACACCGGCACGGACCTGTCATCGAAACAGGCCTCACTCAGTGTCGTCACCGTAAACGACACGGATAAACCCGTCACCGGAAAGCTCCTCGCAGAGCTTATCGATTTACACGGCAGCGTCATTGACAAAATTGACCTGCCGCTGGCCGTCGGCCCTTTCAGCACTTCACCGCCCTTACACCTGCCAAAGGCGCTGACAAACCCCGACAACCCCGAAAAAACCGTACTGCACCTGACGCTTCAGACACACGACACCACCCTCGCCGAAAACCTGTACTTCTACCTGCCGGACAAATACATAGACTGGCCAAAACCGCTTATCACGCATGAAATGACCCCCATCAGTCAAAACAAGACGCTCCTGACGCTTTGCTCGAACGTTCTCGTCAAAGACTTGCGCATTGATGTACCGGGAGATGTCACGTTAAAAGACAATTTCCTCGACCTGCTGCCCCAAACGCAGGTACAAATCGAAATGCAGGTTGAAACCCCCATCGAACAGCTCGACCGGCGGATAGAGCTTACCTCCGTTGCCTCAGCATTTGCCGATTAATCCCAACGACCGCTCAACCGGTGCTTTATGTCACTCCCTAAACGCCGGTTTAGTCGTCCAGCCGCCTTCGCTCGGCTGGGGCTTGCCCCTGTCAACGACGGGACTGGGAGCGCTCCTTTGGCCCGGACCCTCCAGAACGCTTTCTCGTGCGCGAGGCGGCTGTTTGGGCAGACGCATCGAGCTGTGAATATCGTTGTAAAGACTCTGCATATCAGACGACCAGAAACGCTGACGAATCGGCGTCGATTCGATACTGCTGCCGTCGTAGCTGTAATACATATCGAAATAGTTGCGGGGACGCAAATTCCTGCCGCCCGTCCAGTCATCAGTCGCAACCGCATCGACCATCATAGCTTCGGTTCTGAAGTCCACCTTCTCCGGAATCAATACGCCTCTGACATTCAAACCAGGCTCCTGCTCACTATCTTTCGACTCCGCCGGCTCATCTATCCTGCCTATCACTTCTCCCGTCTCAACAACGTATTCTTTGCTGTACCAG
Organism: uncultured Pirellulales bacterium; assembly: GCA_964518825.1. Classification (GTDB taxonomy): domain Bacteria; phylum Planctomycetota; class Phycisphaerae; order Sedimentisphaerales; family Anaerobacaceae; genus JBBABK01. The sequence goes on along the minus strand of CAZFHM010000024.1, from coordinate 14,583 downwards.
TAACCCATCGCGTAGCGAAATACTTCCACTATTACAGTATTGGTCGACTCCCGAATGTCTTTGGCGAAAAAGCATAGCCTGGCCGGAATCTCAACTGTGCCGGCATCCGCAAAATTACTCCATATGATAACCTTGTCCTTATAAGATTCGCTCCCGCTTTCCAGTTTATTCGACCCGGCCAGAGGATTAAATACACCGAGCCGAATCCTGTATCTATATGTCCTGCCGGGCTCGGCCGTATCATCATACGACCAGAACAACAAAGGCTCCGTGCTCTCTTGCAGTTGCGATTCGCTTCTGATACGCAGCTGCGTCAACTGCGCATACACATCATCAACCGTCTCCTTCTCCTGCTCTCTGCGCTGAAGCAATTCCTCACGTTGTCGGTCACGTTCTTCTCTGTCCCTGACGGGCCGCTCCGTGCGGTCCGCCCCACGACCCATCGGCATCGAGGTGGGACTTTCCGTCCGGCTACTGCTCGAACTGCTCTCGCGCGTAGTAGTCCGGCCTTCACGACGGCTGCGACGTGCTTCCAGCTCCTTGTCTCGTTCCTCCTTTGCCTTGTCCATCTCCTCACGACGCTCCGTCGCCTGCTGCTCCTTCAAAAGCGATACGAACCTCTTATGCAGGCTCGGAGGGAACCACTGCTCCTCCGCAGATGCTATACTGTAAGAGCGAGGCTGAAGTAAATTAACCATCACTGGAAAACTATTATACTGAAGCAGGCGAACACGCATCCCGCCGCGAGGCAAATCATTGACGTTCTCAATCACCTCAAGCATCGTGCTCATATCATCATTCTTCAGTCTCCCAACCACCTGCCAGTCACTCCAGCCGCCGTCCGCCAGCTCTTCGCTCCGTTGAAGTTGAACCGCCGCAAATACCGGCTTGGCCAGGCACGGGTCACGCCATTGCTGCTTAACAGAAGGACCCGCAAAATTATCATAAAACGCCGAATATAACCCGGACACGTCCAGCTTGGCCTCTACCGTCACCATGTCCAAATCGTTCGGCTCGGTTTCACCCGGGTTATAACTGTCCTCACCACCAACCTGCTGTTTCGGAAGATAAGCCAGCGCGCGAATCCGCCCCGCAACTGCGTCACTTATCACCGGCGCTTCGGGGACCGCGTACTGCCGACCGTCATCATATTCGCCCGTCCTGCGCGGAACCGCAGGCCAAAGGTTGGCGTCAATATGTAACGGCTCGTCAAGCATGGATACATATTCGCTGAGCACCTCCTGGTGAAACCTGGCCGGCTTCGGCTCCTGGCCAAGATAAATCTGAATTGCATCCGTCTGCTTCTCAATGTACTTGTCAATCCCGCCAGGCGAAAACTTCCGACCGTCGTACTCCACCGCGTCCGGCGTCAACATCACCCTGCTCACCAATAACCACACGCAAATGAAGCCTATTATCGGCAGAATAATCTTCTCGATATTATCTAATAAAAAATTGCCGCCTTTGCTTGCCATCTTAACGCATCCCGTCTTGACCTTTGCCTGATTGCAACCAGCCGACCATTTATATATTTAATTTACCGTCCACGAAACAAAACGCGCGGCCTGTCACTCCGGGCCGACTCGATACTAATCCTCAACGGGCGGATTCTTTATAAACTCCGGCTTTATCTCGTCGTAACCCGACCGTTTGAAGATATATTCACAAATCAGTTCCATTCTAACCACCGCATCATCACCGTAGCGATATAACTGGTGACCCTGGCTGCCGACGGCCTGTATGTCTGCATCCAGATCCACCGGGCTGGTGTTCACATTGAGCACTGTTATCTGGTTGTGTTTGAACTCCTGCGGTGACTTCTCGCCCGACCAGCCTTTGAATGTATGCTCTTTCGCACTGTACAGCTCGTCCATAAACGACAGCACCGCCCGGGGATTGATAAGAACTACTACCTTAAAATGCACAACATCCCACTGCTCATTCGAGGCACGACCTGTGTGCCACAACACCGCTTCTCCTCCACTTAACTTTACATAATTCGGCGCCGCTGACATCTCTCCGGAACGCATCCCTAAACCGGCGCTGTCAGAAACGAAACTTATCTGCATCAGCCGTTTAACCGGACAATCTATCACGTTGTCGCAATGGCTGTTCACGGCCCCGATGGTCTCGAACACGTCCTCGATAATCCAGTACCCTAACTGCCAGTACCAGCAGGCCTGAACCGATTGCGGAATAGATTGATACGTATACACATCAGTCCTGCTTACTCCCTCGCCCGACGGCTCCTTGCCCCAGTACTCGTAACCGGCAACGTCAAACGGACCGGCGTAAAACGACGCCTTCCTCGCCGCCGCCAGGCAAAGCTCGTCAACTATCATACTGCCGACCTTGTCCATGCTTCTGCCGCTGTCACCTGTTGATTGTGAACCGCCCGAACGCGTCTGCTGAACAGCCTTTTCTATCTCCGCCGCCGTCGGACACTCCCGCGCACCGTAGCTCGTTATCAATCCCTCGATACCCTGCCGATACGCCTGGCCGAACTGCTCGAATATCTGCACTGAAGTATCCTTCGGCTCCGGAAATATTTTGTAGCTCAACAGCTCACGCTGCGTTGTCTCCCGAACAAGTTCCGATATCCCGTTCGCGTCCGCTTCGAGCGCGTCCTGGTATTGTTTCTCAACCTGCCACTGCCGGGCCGAAATGCCCTGTGAACCCAGAGTCTCCACCGACTTGCCCAGCTTAATCGATTCTTTTTCTATTTTCCCACGCAGCCCGCGGCTTAGAAAACCACCAACCAATATCAGCCCGACCGCCACTATCGCCAGAACTATCGGCAGAATATACGCCGAATAATTCCTGATAAACCCAAGCCTGCCAAGAACGCCTTTTAGCTTCGATACGTCAATTTTCATCTTCGTCTGCCTTCTGTACCTGCCCTGCGGACAGCTTCGCCCGCTCAAACGTCCTCAATCGTCTCCGAACTCATCGATTTACGCCAGAGCAGCTTAAATTTCAGTACAAACCAGTGGTCGTTAACCTCATAAACTTTTTTGCCTCTGCTGTCCAGCCGGTCTCTGCCAAGCTCGTCCTTCAAAGGCACTTTGCTTATAACTTCCTTGGTCATCGGGTCAACCAGCGCTATCTGCTCGGACGCACTGCCATTCTGCCTGACATCTTTTACCATACCTATCCCGCCGGGCATCGGAGATTCAAGGCTCACCTCGCCCGTCTGAAGCTGGAAGTGCGTGACATCTGTCTTGCCGTAAAGCTCGAATGGACTGTTGGCATCTGATAATGTATCGAGATTCATCAGGCGGGTCACCACTCCCCACTTTTCCTTATCGTCCCCGACACCGGCAGGGTCCAGCAACCCGCCGATATCCTTATAAGGCGTATACCCCGCTATCACCACAACAAACCCGGACGTGTCCGATTCGACGCTCGAATCGTCCGTCACCTCCTCATCGCTGTCCGCAGTGCTCATTTTCTGGCTGCCTGCCTCACCCGTGCTCAGCTCCCACTGCCATCCGCCGTCGGATGAAGATGAAGCCGGGCCTCCTTCTTTTATCACACTGCCACCTCCGATACCGACCCCTTCCATATTAGCCATGTAATACACCGACATGCTCGTGACAAATATCTGCTTGCGCTGATTACGAGGGGTCTTCGTCAGCGTCGCAACGTCACCGCGTTCGAAAGCCTCATAAACCTCCCGCTGCTCGTTGTTATTCTCTTCATTCGGAAGAACCGAAAGGACCGTCTCGATTACTTTCGGCACCATTTCTCGGTACTCGAACGGCTTATACGCCTGCTCGATAATCCCCTTCGACTCGAGCTCTCGCCCCTGCTCGCCGGCCAGCTTGCGCTTGGCATCCTCCGCGTCGCGAACACGATTGCTTATCGTCCTGCGCACGTCCTGCTGCGCCTTGTATCTCGCACTGTCAAAAACCGTCCTGCCTATCCCAAGGACTGCAACCATCAGCAGAACCGCCGCAGCCAGTGTAAAGTACTTCGCCTTACTGGCCAGCGCCATCGAACTGGCTACCGCACGAGGCAAAAGATTGCTTTCTATCCTGCCAAGTCCCAGCGCCTGAAGACCCAGACCATACACCACCGCAAATTCCCCGACACGCTGACCGAACTCGGCCGCCGACACCCCCTCACCGACACTGAGCCTCTTAAACGCGTCGGGCTTCTCTATCGGAACCTGCAAAGTCTGCCCGAGATACTTCAAAAGACCACGCAGTTTCGTCCCCCCGCCAAGCGCTATCACATGCGTCACCTTGCAGTCAGGCTGACTGCTGCTGAAAAAACCCAGCGAACGCTGAATCTCAGACGCAAAATCCGTAAACACAGGACGCATCGCCTGGAACACCTGACGAGCATACTTACTCATCGCCGCTGTCCGTTTGAGCTTCTCAGCCTTGGTAAAATTCAGCTTGAATGTATCCGCTATCGCACGCGTAAACGAATTGCCGCCCATCGGAACGCATCGCTGCCACACCGTGCTCTTGCTGCAAATCACAAGGTCCGTCGTCTCGGTCCCGATATTTATTACCGCCACCGCCTCCTTATCCGACTTGACCAGCTCAGGCCTGTCATACACCACGTAATTATAAAGAGCCATCGGAACCATCTGAACCGCGCCGACCGGCACGTCCTCACTGCCGAAATACTCTAATTCTTTCGTCACCACCTCGTTCTTAATCGCAAAAATACCGACACGAACCTGCCCCTCGTCGGGCTGACTTATAATCTGCCAGTCCCACTGAACCTCGCTCATATCGAACGGTATCTGCATCCCCGCTTCGAGACGAACCACCTGCGGTATCTTCTTCTCTTCCACAGGAGGCAAATTCACGAACCGCGCAAAGCTCGTCTGACTCGGAACGGAAATTATCACATCGTCTTTACTGATGGTATTTTCACGCAGAAACCGCCGAAGCCCTAATGCTATCAGCTCGTCACGCTCCGTCGCATTGACACCGCTGCCCGCCAGAATCTTGCCGTACTCGACATTGCCGAACCCCAATACCTGCACACCTTCACCGACAACGCCCAGCCGAAGAGCCTTGAGAGAATCATTACCTACTTCTATCGCCCATACCGTTCTACCATATGGCGCCATAATCCGCCTTTCCACATCAAACGGTTCGTTACGTCCTTTCCACCAGGAACTAAAAACTCAAAACTAATAACCCTGCGTACTCACCTTGCCCAAATGGCTAACAATCGCTAAAGTATAACACATGTTACGCACATTCGCCATAGACACGCTCGGCTGCAAGGTCAACCAGTACGAGAGCCGGCAAATCCACACTCTGCTCACCAGCCTCGGCCTGGCTCCCGCCGGGCCCGGACAAAAACCGGACCTGGCTATCGTCAACACCTGCTGCGTTACAAAAACAGCCTCGGCAAAAAGCCGGCAATACATCCAAAAAGCAAAAAAACTCTGGCCCCGCTCAACTGTCGTCGTGGTCGGCTGCCTCACTCGGGCGCCGCAGCAAGAACTCAAAACCCTCGCCGACAACATCCACCTGATTAAGAATCGGCCCGCTATCGCCGCCGAGTTGAGCACGATTATCCTTAATAATACCGCCCCAAAACAGCTTCAACCCCTGCAAAATACTCACGATAAACCTGCAAACAACAGTATTAGACCACAAAACCACCCAAAAAGCAAGGCTAAAAACCGCCCTAACCTGCCAAAATTGCCCGATTTAACTGCTTTTATAGGCCACACAAGGGCCTTCCTCAAAGCCCAGGACGGCTGCGACTCTTATTGTACGTACTGCATCATACCAATTGTTCGCCCCCGCATCCAAAGCCGCTCCGTCGATTCCATCTGCCGCGAAGCCGAACGGCTCACAAAATCAGGCCACAAAGAAATCGTCCTCACCGGTATATGCCTCGGCGCCTTCGGCCTCAACACCACCCGCCGGCGAAACTGGCCCGACCCAGAAAACGACCGCCTCGCACAGCTGCTCCACTGCCTTGCTGCGACCCCCAACCTGCCCCGCCTCCGCGTCAGCTCACTAAACCCGCAGGACATAACACCGCAACTGCTCGATGTCTTTACAAAACATACCAATATAATGCCGCACCTTCACCTGTCCCTGCAATCAGGCTCGAATAGAATCCTGCGAAAAATGGCCAGACAATACACCGCAGAAGACTACCTGCAAAAAGTGCAGATGATTAAAGAGCGCCTCGACAACCCCGCTATTACTACTGATATCATCGTAGGCTTCCCCGGCGAAACCGACTGCGACTTCGAAGATACGCTCACGCTGGCTAAGGAAGTCGGCTTCGCAAGGATTCACGTTTTCAGTTTTTCAGCTCGCAAAGGCACTCCTGCCGAGAAGATGACCCCGAAGACAAAACCACAAGTGATAAAGCAACGCGCCAAATTCCTCCAAAAACTCGCCGACCGGCTCGCTTATGAATACAGGGATAATTTTCTTGGCCGAACTGAGCGAGTCCTTATCGAATCGGTCGAAAACGGAACCGCCGCAGGTCATGCCGAACGATACTTCGAAACAAAAATCAAAAATCCGTCGTCCGCATTGAAAACTAACCAAATCATCGAAATAACTTTATCACAAAACACAAAAGAAGGCCTTCTCGCTTAAAGAGTTTCGATATGCCACGGAAAAAACGCTCGGCCAATAAACATCTGCCCAGAGGCCTCGAAATACTCTACGAAGATAACGACATCCTCGTAGTCGATAAGCCCGCGGGACTGCTGACCGTCAAAACGCTAACCGACAAAACCAGAACCGTTCAATACATCCTTACCGATTACGTCCGCAAAGGTAACGCCAAATCTCGAAATCAGATTTTTACCGTCCACCGGCTGGACCAGTGGACATCAGGCGTACTTGTTTTCGCAAAAAGTGAAGAAATAAAATCGCAATTGCAGGACCAGTGGAAAGACGTCCGCAAAATATACATTGCCGTAGTCCACGGCCGAATGTCTCCCAAAGAGGAAATTATTACTTCATATCTCGCTGAGAACAAAGCCTTCGTCGTCTATTCCACAACCGACACCCAAAAAGGCAAACTTGCACAAACCGCTTATAAGGTACTCAAAGAAACTAAGCAATTCAGCCTGCTCGAAATCAATCTTTTGACCGGCCGGAAAAATCAGATACGTGTGCATCTCGCCGACAAGGGACATCCGGTTGTGGGCGATAGAAAATACGGTAAACTCGACGGGTACAAACGGCTGGCACTTCATTCCAAATCCATCTCCTTCGAACACCCCACAGACGGCCGAGAAATGACATTTGAGGCCAAACTACCCGATTACTTCAAAGAACTGATTAGATGAGCATATGAGCCTTACCTGCGTCGCCGGCGGCCGGAAGTGCGGCTCCTGCCGCCGCTGATTCGACTTGCGTGCGGGTGACGTGCCGATGGTTTACTTACTGGCTGGACCAGTATAGGTTTGGCATACGCAAATCCTTCGCATCTCTCGTGCACAAATTTGCGCCCTATGAATTTCTCGATATTATGCAGGTGCTTCAGTTCGTCACGAGAAACAAAGGTTATCGCGTCACCTGTCGCCGCCGCACGGCCCGTTCGGCCGATGCGATGAATGTAATCTTCCGCAAATGCAGGCACGTCGAAATTGATGACGTGCGAGATGCCCTCAACGTTGATTCCGCGGGCCGCGATATCCGTTGCAACCATAACGCGGTATCTGCCGCTTTTGAAGCTGTCCATCGCGTGCTGACGCTGATTCTGGTTGCGGCCGGAATGTATCGCCACCGATACAACGCCGGCACGTTCAAGGTGCCGATTAATTTTATCCGCGCCATGCTTCGTGCGGGAAAACACCAGGATACTCGACAAATCCATGTTCCCCAGCAGGTGTAAAAGAAGACCAATTTTCTGCTCCCTCTCCACCGGATATATGTGCTGCGTAATTGTCTCGATGGGATTTCGAGGCCGGCCAATCTGTATCATTACAGGAGACTTCTGCACGCCCTTGGCCAGTGCGCTTATCTCAGGAGTCACCGTAGCCGAAAACAGCATCGTCTGGCGATTCGTCGGCAAAACGGCAATGATTTTTTGCACGTCCCGGATAAAACCCATATCTAACATTCGGTCGGCCTCATCTAAAACCAGCACCTCAATGTGCCTCAGGTCGATAGTGCTCCGCTGCATATGGTCCAGCAGTCGCCCCGGCGTTGCAACAACAATGTCAACGCCCTTACGAAGCGCGCTAAACTGTCCCTTGATATTCACTCCCCCATAGACCGCCAGCACCCGCAAATTCAGAAATCGACCATACGTGACTATGGACTTCTCGATTTGCACCGCCAGTTCGCGAGTCGGCGTCAGGATAAGAGACCGGATAACTTTCCTTTTCGGCCGATGCTCGTGGCCCAGCCGGTTCAAAATGGGCAGAACAAAGGCCGCCGTCTTGCCCGTCCCCGTCTGAGCGCAGCCGATTATGTCTTTGCCCGCTATTGCCGCCGGTATCGCCTGCGTTTGTACTTCCGTCGGAGCCGTGTACCCCGCGGCCAGAATACCCTGCACTAACGGGTCGGAAAGACCAAATGTCTTAAATGGCATTGCATAATCCTAAAATCAAACCTCTTAGTTATACCCCCGACAGGCATCCTTTCCAATACAATACCGCCACTGTCCTGAAAATTCAACCTGCTTGTCGCGGCGTAGCGAAAGCGAAGACGGGCTTGTCGCGGCGTAGTCCCGATGTTTTCTATCGGGACGAAGACAGGTCGTCTGTCTTCTGTTGCACCGCCGTGGGGCTCACCTTGACTATAAATAGCTCTTGCCAGACTATAAACTTATATTAAAATCATGGCATTAATCAGGAAACTACAGAATAAGGCGTAGTCTGGAAAGGAAATCCTATGGCTAAGGGTCACGATGTCAGGAAAGGCGAAAAAAAGAAAGCCCAAAAATCACTGAAAGAAAAAAGGCTCGAAAAAAAAGCCAAAAAAGAAAACAGATAAACATAAACTCCATAACGGGATAAGTCCTTTGCTTAACCTCGCCACTTTTATCACGGCGAAGTCTCGTAGGAACGAAGACGGATGCGGCAACGGAATTATTTAGCCCCAGGTTTCACCTGGGGTTTTGACTTGTGAACACCATTTAACGTTTGAATTCCCGTTTAGCAGTCGCCGGCCTGCCGCGGCCTCCTGCCTGCCCTCACATTCCTTCGGTGGGGGTCCGCCCTCACTTCGATATTCGAAACTTGTCCTGTGCGTAGCCGAAGGATTCTACATTGGAAATTGGATATTCCTATGACGCCTCTACTCCTCTCCATCCCACCCAAGAATCAACGCGTCCGCGAACATCGTTATCGCAGATATTGTTGCTGGTTTACCCCCCACCCCTGCATAGGGGACATCTCTTCCTTCCTGCGCCGCTTCATCTGCCTCAGGTCACCCTTACTTTGTCGCGGGTCGCGCTTACTTTGCCACGGAGTAAACCTCTCAATGCTCGTTTTTAAACTGAAAACTTGTTTTTGGCTTTTTTCAAATAGTTGACATAAATTTACCGGCAATTTTAACTGTCGCTGCTTAAGGGGGCCGTCATCGTGACTCTGCACCCTTGCTCAGGATTAGAGTCAATCTCAAGATATCCACCTAACTCTCTCAATCGTGCGCCAATACCAAAATGCCCAAAGCCCTGTTGCTTGTCCTTTCTTTGAGCTACTTCAGAAGGGCTGAACCCAACTCCATCGTCTTCAATCCTGACCTTTATCTGACTCCCAAGTTTGCGAATAGAGACCTTTACATTTTGTGCGTGCGAATGCTCGATAACGTTAGAGAGCAACTCCCTTACGCTCCGAAACAAAAGAATCTTAACATCATTGCTTAGGGGCTTGACCTGGCCATCATCCTCGAAGTTGGACTTAATCGCACTCTTACTATCAATTTGCTCCTCGACCAGGCAAGCCACCCCCTTCTCAAAACCCAGCTCGTACAATGTGGGACTATTAATTTCAAGTGACAATGATTGAAGATCGCGAGTTGTTGCGATGAGCATCTGGCATACATCGTCCACTATCTTGCGAAACTCTTCAGAACTCATAGACTTAGACAGCATTTCTAACTTCACTTTGGAAGCTATCAAAGTCTGGGCAGACATTTCCCGCATTTGTACTGCGACGCGGTGCTTTTCCTTCTCGTCGGCTAACGCCAATTCCGAAGCCAGGGATTTGAGTCGCCCCTGATAGGCAAGAAGCTTTCTCTCCGCGAGTTTGCGTTCGTTGTCCTTAAGCAGTTCCCACTTACCTTCATTCCTGATAAGGGCAAATTGATGGTTGTTGGACACTTGTATAACTTCAGATATTTCGCAGTCGCGAAGACAGTAGCTACAAAGGGCAATTATCCGATACTGGCGGATTATTTCATTCAGCTCCTTTTCATAATCCATGAAATCCCTCCAGAGTCTTTTCTCGAGCCATAACGTATTACCTGTTGCTCTGATACCTTCATAACCGCTGCCCAACGCCTTGTTGTGTTTATTGATCCATCCTTTCAGAACTCGTCGTGGGTCAAAAGCGCCCTCTTTAAGATACCATTCGCCAGCCGAAATGATTTCAATTTGCCCGCTTCTTATATATTCCTCTAAACCGGACACACTCTTTGCCAATGCTTCTTTAGCTTCTTGTGCACAAAGAGGCTCAGAAGCAATCCACGCACATAATTCGTGATTCTCTAATCCCGCTTTGAAATAAGGCACCAGAATATCAATTAAATCTTCCTTTGTATGGTAGAATTGGCACACATGAGTGCCCCAGGGAATATCTCCCAGCGCAGGTATCCCCGTTTTTCTAAGCCCTTGTTCATTGTGTTTTGTTGATGTCATCTTAAATCCTCCAAAAGTTCATACAAACAGCGGGTTCCCCTCTTTTCCAGCTCGATAGCATGTTCCTTACCATCCTGCCGCAATGACACTACTGGTCATTCGCCATCCGCTTGTTTTATGTCTTGCTCAGATTCCAGGCTGCGGTAACTACGTAAGAATGCAACAAATTTATCCTCGAACTTCGGGAAATCACCCTCGTCACAATTTACAGTAATTGCGTGGTCTAACCCATATTTCTTGTACTTCACTATTAGCAACTTTTGCCCGCGCCATGACGCGAGAACCTCCCCCCCTTTAACCCCATCGATTGTCACAAATCGGTCACGATGAATCTTAATCCCAGAAAACTTTTTCGGCAATCCGTCAAGTGCCGCGTCGAAGTCATGCTCAATGGTGGTGAATGTCTTACGAGCAATAACGGCAATAAAGATCTTGTTGGCGTAGATAAACTGGATAAAGCTTTGGGGTACGGTCTCCCCAACATGGGACGAGCCTTCATTAATTACAAACTTTGTCTTGTCGAGCCTCTTTTTTATCTCAAATCCAGCCGGGGCTTGAACGACAAAGAATCCATTGATAGGGTCTTTGTAGCTGCCTCCCTTCCCTTGGCTTGCACTGTACACGCCGTCTTGCGGCAAATAATCAATCGCATTTAAATCATCCTCATCAATTAACGATCTCTGCTTCTCATCAGCGGCTCTTCTGCTTCTGTTACTGACGTCATGCAACCAGGCCCTAAACATCGGAATACCTATGAATAACATCAGCACAACGAAAATCACGCCGATTGGGCCACCTATCGAATAGAATGGGCTATTAACTTGTCTCTTAACAGATGCTACCATATTGCTTATTTCTTTGTTACAATCCTTACAGATAATCACGTCCAAGTCCTCACAACCATTGGCCTTATCCTCCTCTGTCATTTGTTTGCCGCACTGTCCACATCTCATCGTACCCATATCGTTACCGCCACGCAAAGGACTCTTAGGCAGACTGCCTTCTGATGCAACGACTGCATCATTTACGCCTAGGATTTCACATAGTTCGGCATCTGTTATTTCATCGCTGGCCTCATAACTCGATTCTGCAACGGCCGCGACGTCTAACTCGGCCAAATCGGATGCCTCCGGTTTCGAGTCGCTGCGCAGCTTTTTATTACACTCTGCGCAAACAATCTTGCCATTGAAAACACAGGTTTGCTCAAGTTGCGCTATTTCCTTATCACAATTTGAGCAGACTTCTAATATGTTGTCTTTGATTAGAGGAGAAATAACAAACGGTTGATTACATTTGGGGCAGTTGACTTTTTTACCTTTGGCTCCATCAGGAGCCTTAAACTTGGCTTGGCAATGCGAGCATTGAGTTCTCATAACTTTTTCTCTTTATCCGACATTTCCCATATTAAAACGCCTAGCTAAGCAACCAAGCCTTCCAATTCACAGGATGGCTAACGTCATGCCGCAATAATACCCAAATCTTTCTTGAATTGCCTTTTTGACGACTTTTCGCCTAACTGCCTCAAAATTAACGACTTACCAGCCTTATCTTCTGGGCCGAACAAGGATAATACAGTTTTATACGCCTCTGGCGTACTGTATAAAACGCCAAACCCTGTCCTCGTATGCCTGCCCTCGAATGTCGTAATCGGGGGCCTCTGGTAGGGAACACACTACTTCCGCCAGTACTGGCCCCTGCGTCTCCCGACGCAAGTCGGGGCAGCGGGTAAAAAATTCCTCTTGCTTCTTCAATACTTGTCCCGAACCTGTCGAAGGACTCCTCCCCTCTCTTGCATTTCAATGAATTACGTCACTTCTGAGTTTTGCTTCCGGAGTGAATTCCGGGAAGGGTATTGCTGAATTAATCATATCTTCTTCACTCATCGAACGTTCCGCATCACGCGCGGGTACAGCGTACGCTCCAGCCGGTGGTTATAATTTCATTATTATTTTGACTCTTTTACTTTGAGCGGGCTTCCCGTCTATGGATTCTTGATTTAGGCAAATCTTCTCCGGGTGGCCGTCATTTTTCTTTTCATACGCTATTCCTTTGCTCCGGCTTTTTCAAGCAGTTGCACAATGTCTGTGTGACCTTTACTTTTTGCCGCCCCTAATGCCGTCCACTTGCCGTCATTCGTCCTCACGTTAATGTCAGCGCCTTTTCCCAAAAGCAGCTTGACGATTTCCGTGTGGCCTTTTTCTGCTGCCTTCATCAGGGTCGTTGCGCCGTCGGTGATTCTCTTCACATTTACATCAGCGCCCTTTTCCAGCAGGAGTTTGACGACCTTCGTATAGCCGTTCTGCGCCGCCATAAACAGGGCTGTTACGCCATTGTTAGTTCTGGCATTGACATCAGCGCCTTTTTCCAGAAGGAGCTTGACGACCTCCGTATGGCCCTTCTGCGACGCCATCATCAGGGCCGTCGCGCCATCGGTGGCTCTCTTCATATTGACATCAGCGCCCTTTTTCAGCAGGAGTTTGACGACCTTCGTATAGCCGTTCTGCGCCGCCTGCCACAAGGCCGTACAGCCCGTGGTGGTCTGCTTCACATTTACCTCAGCGCCCTTTTCCAGCAAGGACTTGACGATTCCCGTATGACCGTTCTGTGCCGCCATAAGCAGGGCCGTTACGCCATCAGTGGTTCTCCTCACATTTACATCAGCGCCCTTATCTAACAATAACTTGACGACCTCCGTATGCCCATCCTGTGCCGCCATCCACAGAGCCGTTGCGCCATTGTTAGCTTTGACATCGACCTCGGCATCCTTTCCCAGCAGGAGTTTGACGACCTCCGTATGGCCCTTCTGCGACGCCATCATCAGGGCCGTTGTGCCATCGGTGGTTCTCTTCACATTTACCTCAGCGCTCTTTTCCAAAAGGAGCTTGACGACCTTCGTATGGCCCTCCTGCGCCGCTGCCATTAGAGCATTTGCGCTGGTGTTATTTTTGACATTCACATCAGCGCCCTTTTCTAAAAGGAGTTTGATGATTTCTGTATGGCCCTTCTGCGCTGCCCACATCAAGGCGGTCGCTCCGTTAGCGGCATCCTTGGCGTTGATGTCAGCACCGTCAGCTAAAAGGGTTTGCACGGCCGGGAGGTTGCCATTTTGTGCGGCTTGAATCAATTGAGCATTCTTGTCTGATATGTCCGCCTTGGCAAAAACCGCAGGCATCATAGAAATACACACTACAAAAAACAGTATTCGTTTCATTGGATTCTCCTTTTCTTGGGTTGATGCTATTTTATCTAACATTTCCCATATTACACGCCTGACTACGCAGCCAAACCTTTTAATTCCATCAGCATAAGAAGTTTCCGTTGCTTGACCTGAAATTATAAACATTTTAGATAAATATGCAATATTAAGTCCGTCCCGCCAGTCCTCCGACTTGTCCAGCGACCTGCCTACCGCAGCTTCAGTGAAGGCGGGTCCGGCATCAAGAATCGAGCATCGAGTTTCGCTTTGACGCACACCCAAAGGGTTGTGATTGAGCAAATCAGGTACGACAAAGCTCGCTTTATAAGTACCTATTTGCGAAAGCACATTGGTTGCCAACGGCAACCGCGCCAAAGCTCTATCTTGTTAATCCTGTTATCCTGTCTGAAATAACAGGGTTAATCAGTGTTAATCCCCCTGTACCGCGTCTGGTACAGGGTCCGTGTCTGAAAATACTTTGTGTTAATTCGTGTTAATTCGTGGTTTATATTTCTGAGAGCTCTGAATAACTTATGAAATTGTTACTATTCTATACACATTGGTAATTT
>CAZFHM010000023.1:0-17606 GCA_964518825.1 uncultured Pirellulales bacterium | reverse complement strand
AAATATTAAAATAAGTAAAGAGTGGATTCTAAGAAGCGAAAAGGATTACAATGAGACTTATAAACAAACAGGGAAGGGTAATCTTCCGTTTCGCCTGCGTGAATACAAGATAGGTAACCCAGACCATTCATCCAGGGTTAATCTCGCATTCCCAGCGCTTTCAACTTTTATGCCTGCAGCAATTGCTGTTGTCGAATATGAAAACGGGCAAGTCGTTATTTACAGAAAGAATACCCGTTTAATGGGTTCTTTTTTCTCTGGTGTAATCAAAGAGATTATGACAAAGGAGGTCCCGAAGGGTTTAGATGAAATTTTAGAGGGGGTAATATAAACTGGTCTCTATAGTTAAGGCCGATTGGTCTAATGAGGTATTGTCAAAAATATTTGTATTTAAAAGGAGTAGTTGTAACTGGTAACAGAAATTCTCATAGGTATTATAGCATTTGTGGCAGGAGCCTGCCTGATAGCCTGGCTTGTTGTGCTTGGCATGCGTCATATGATGGTTGTAGAACATAAAAGCAGACACAGCTTTGATGAAACTGTTGAGCGCATAAAAAAGATTGTTGAAGAAGCTGAAGGATGGGTTTTTCCTGTACCCCAGTGGCATTTTTCGGATGCGATGATCAAGCATGAAAAACCTTTTAAAGGTGTTGACAAACTTATTGTGTTTTTTATCTGTAAAGCTCACCACGCTCACAATATGGTCAATGCAAAACCTGAAATGGCATCTATTATGGGCATTATATGAACGCAACGACAAGACATATCTTGGTACAATGAATATTCCTATGATGGCATTGCCGTCCAAAGGCATTATCAAAGAAACCTTTGGTGCTGTCGCCCGAGAAGAAAGAGAAATGATGCATGAAATTTTGAATTAGTTGTAATCGTAAAAATAAAAGTGAGGTTTAATAATGGAAATTTTCAGGAATATAGTTTCACGAGAAAATGACAAACCGGCAAAGACCGTGATGAGCGGGACATCTGAATCTGAGATTAGCCCTCCACCTGTTTATGGCGGTGACCCTAATGCTTTGAATCCGGAGGAAATGTTTGTTGCTTCCATTAATAGCTGCATTATGCTGGTATTTTATCATTTTGTGAAGAAATATAAGGTTGACGTCTTATCATATTATTCTGAAGCCAATGGCAAAGTTGAAAAAACTAAAAATGGTCTTCGGTTTACCAGCGTCGAAGTAAAAGCTAAAGTATCCCTTCGTGACAATAATCAAGCTGAAAAGATTGAAGAAATAGCTCAGTTGGCAGAGAAATATTGTCTTGTTTCCGGCTCTGTTTCTTGTCCTGTTGAATATGAAGCTGAGGTAATTGATTAAACAAGAGGACCTTATGATTGCGATTTTTTTATCAGGAGACAATCAGTGAACCTGGAACAGGCTATAATAAATTTTTCAACCAACCGATATAAAGCTGTCATAGCTGTACTTATTGTCTTTACTCTCGCTACGGGCGCGTTGATTCCGATGATAAAGGTCGACACCGACCCGGAGAATATGCTCTCAGAGGATGAGGCGGTAAGGATATTCCATAATCTCAATAAGCAGCGATTCTCCCTGAGTGACATGGTTGTGCTGGGGGTCGTCAACAACAAGAATCCCAACGGCATCTTCAATCCTGCTTCGCTGACCCGAGTTTATGAGCTGACGGAATTTGCAAAAACGCTCACCTGGCCCGACAAGCAGGACCCGCAAAAGCAGGTGGGTGTTATAGAGGTTGATTTGCTGGCCCCTTCGGTGGTCGACTACATCAGCCAGGGCTCATCCGGCGAGATTAACTTTGAATGGTTTATGAAAAAACCGCCTGCCAACGAGCAAGAGGCACTGCAAATCAGGGAAAGAGCGAAGAACAGCCCGTTATTGGAAGGAACAGTTTTTGCCGAGGATGGAAAAGCTGTTTGTTTATACCTTCCGCTGACCAGCAAGGACCTGAGCTACCGGGTGTACAGCGAGCTGAGAAAAAAAACTGCGACGTTCTCCGGAGATGAGCAGTATTACATCACGGGCCTGCCTGTGGCCGAAGATACGTTCGGCGTCGAGATGTTTATCCAGATGGCGATATCGGCGCCGACGGCGATGGTGATAATATTTCTGCTGATGCTGCTGTTCTTTCGAAAGCTCGTCTTGGTCATCTCGCCGATGATTGTTGCGATGGTCTCGGTCATTTCGACGATGGGGCTGTTAATCGGGTTCGGATTTCCCGTCCACATAATGAGCTCGATGATTCCGATTTTCCTTATGCCGATAGCCGTGGTCGATTCGGTTCACATCCTTTCCGAGTTCTTCGACGTTTACACGAAGGAAAAAGGCAGGGTCGCAACGACGAAGGAGGTAATGGGCCATCTGTTTACGCCGATGCTGTATACCTCGCTGACCTCGGCGGCGGGCTTCGCGTCGCTTGCGCTTACGCCGATACCGCCCGTTCAGGTGTTCGGCATATTTGTAGCGCTGGGCATTATGATTGCGTGGGTGTTTACGGTGACATTTGTGCCGGCTTATATAATGTTAATAAACGAAAAATCGCTCGAGAATTTCGGACGAAAAGCGGTACACGAAGAAAAACAAAACTGGCTGACCGTACTGCTTAAGAAAACAGGTAACTTCACTTATGACCGCGCAAAGCTGATACTGGCAACGATTGTCGTTGTCGTTATCGTGGCCGTTTACGGAATCACGCAAATCCAGGTCAACGACAATCCCGTCAAATGGTTCTCAAAAAGTCACCCAATCCGCCAGGCTGATATCGAGCTGAACAAGCATTTCGGCGGGACATATATGGCGTATCTCGTTCTCCAGGATGCGAGCGGCGGCGAAATCAACGAAAAGTTTATCGATTCGATACGGCTGAGCTGGCAAAACGAAGCGAAACAATTGCACAGTGAGATACCCGATGCAAATGCCGCGATTAAACAGGCAGGCGAACTAATCTTATCACAGGCCGAGCAGGAGCAAACAAAAGAACAGTACCTCAATGAGCTGATTGCTACGGCTAACGGCAGATTCGACACGGCTAAGGATGGTGAGGCCGACGTGTGGTACGAGGTAGTCAATTTCCTCGAATCGCAGAAAGCCAATCTGGCACTGTTTAAGAACCCCGAAGTGCTGAAATATATGGACCGGCTGCAGCAATATCTGCAGGAATCGGGACTCGTCGGCAAGAGCACCAGCGTGGTCGATATAGTGAAAAAAGTGTATATGGAGCTGGTGGACGGCCGGGAGGAAAATTATGTCGTGCCGGCTTCGTCGCCTGCCATCGCGCAGTGCCTGATTCAGTTTCAGAGCAGTCACAAGCCCAATTACCTCTGGCATTTTGTCACCTACGATTACAACAAGGCTAATATATGGCTGCAGCTTACCAGCGGCGACAACAAGGATATGGAGAAAGTAGTAAAAGCTGCCGACGCTTTCTTCAGCAAAAATCCGCCGCCTGTACAACTGGAACGCAACTGGGCCGGGCTGACGTATATCAATACCGTCTGGCAGGATAAGATGGTCTTCGGAATGCTCCAGTCGTTTCTCGGCAGTTTCATTATCGTCTTTATTATGATGGCGGTCCTCTTCCGCTCGGCGTTGTGGGGAATTATCTGCATGATACCGCTGACAGTTACGATAATTATTATCTACGGAATAATCGGACTGACCGGAAAAGATTATGATATGCCGGTTGCGGTATTAAGTGCATTAACGCTTGGTATGGCGGTAGATTTCGCGATTCACTTCCTCGAACGCGCAAGAGCCAGTCATGATGAGACAGGCTCATGGAAAGCGAGCGCGGGCGTGATGTTCGGCGGGCCGGCGCGCGCGATAAGCAGGAATGTGCTGGTTATTGCAATCGGATTTCTGCCGCTTTTACTGGCGCCTCTGGTGCCGTACAAAACGGTCGGGCTGTTCCTGTGTGTGATAATGGGTTTGTCGGGAGTAATCACCTTGACGGCGCTGCCTGCGATAATAAGGCTTGGCGAAAAAGCGCTGTTCAAAACCAAAACGACTGTGGAGTCAATGAACTGCAACTGCGGTTTCTGCCTGATAATCTCGACGGCCGTCGTCGTCCTTATCGGCGTGAATCTGCATCAATACTGGCATTTGGGCTGGACCCGGCTGGGATTGTTCAGCGCCATTACGATACCGATTGCGGTGCTGCTGTGCGGCATAATGTCGCGAAGGCAGGCATGTAAAAAAATCTAACAAAAGGATGGAAAGTGAGGTCTCCGATGAAAACGATATTGTTTTTTATGCTTATTTGTGTCGTTTCTTCGCCGCTGTTTGCTGATGTAAATGCCGTCGAATCGAATAAACCGGCCGTCATAACACCCCAGCAAACTCTCGATGTCGATACCATAATCAACAAGGCCAACGTCATGGCTTACTATCAGGGCATCGACGGCAAGGCGAAGGTGAATATGACAATAACGGATAAAAACGGACAGGTTCGTGAACGCCAATTTAATATCCTGCGAAGAGACAACGCCGACGGCGGCAACCAGAAGTATTTCGTTTACTTTATCCGCCCTGCTGACGTTCGCGGCATGGTATTTATGGTTTACAAACACGCCGATATCGAAAAAGACGACGACAGATGGCTGTACCTGCCGGCTCTCGATTTGGTCAAGCGAATCGCTGCCGGCGACAAGCGAACCAGCTTCGTCGGCTCCGATTTCCTGTATGAAGATGTGTCCGGAAGAAATCTCGCAGAGGACACACACGAACTTGTCGAGACCACAGCGGACCATTATATAATCAAAAATGCCCCGAAAAACCCCGATGCCGTGGAGTTCAGCTACTACAACGTCTCGATAGACTGTAAAACGTTTATACCGATGAAAATGGAGTACTACGATAAAAACAACAAGCTGTACAGGACCATCGAATCGCAAAAAATTGAGACAATCGAAGCGAAGCAAGGCGATAAACTTGTGAAATACCCGACGGTTGTTACATCGGTTGTTTCGGATTTGAACAGCGGCAGCAAGACCGAAATGGAATTCACAGACGTCAAGTACAACATCGGCCTGAGTGATGATATATTCTCAGAAAGGTATCTCCGCCGCCCGCCAAGGGAAGCTATCAGGTAAAACCATTGCTTTTGAAAAATATTGATTTTTTCGCTTCAGAGACTTATCTTGTAAGGATAAGAGTCGAATTTAATTGCGGATTTTGCGAAAATTGGAATTTCAATCAAAGCTGTTTCTATGATTGATATAAACAAAATCAAACCAGAAATTGAACGGATATGCAGACCCTTGCCGGTCAGACGGTTAGGCCTTTTCGGTTCTGCCCTGAGCCGGAATTTTTCGCAGAACAGCGATGTTGATGTTCTGGTTATTTTCGATTCCGGCGAAGATATCGACCTTTTCGATAAATACTTTGACCTGAAAGAGCAGTTAGAAAAAGTATTTAATCGGGATGTAGATTTAGTTGTAGATGGAAATTTCAAAAATCCCGTCTTCAGGGATATCGTTAACAGGACAAGGACCATAATCTATGAAAGATGAAACAAGAAAAAACCTTATCGATATCATTCAGACAGCTGAGGAAATACAAAACTTTATCCATGGAATGGACTTCAAATCATATCAAAATACAACCGTGGCGAAAAGAGCCGTCGAAAGAGATTTTGAAATCATTGGGGAAGCTCTTAACAGGATTAAATATACAGACAACGAATTACTGCAAAACATATCCGAGCACCACCGTATCATAGGGTTCAGAAATATCCTGATACACGGTTACGATATTGTCGATGAGACTATCGTGTGGAACGCCGTTACAAACCATTTGCCGATTCTAATTGAAGAAGTAAAAAAATTATTGAGCACCTAATATTATTTCCCCCGAGCTTTATGAAATCGAAGCGAGTATTTTTTGAAAAATGAAAGTTAAACTGTTTCAGAAGCTGGCGATATTCGTATTTCTTTCTTTGCCTGTTATCGCCGACCAGAAAATCCCCGGCGACATTAACGAACTTTTTTCTAATATGTCAATGCACGGGTTTTATGAGATTCGCTCAGGCTATCGACTAAGGAACGACCCGTACGAAAAAGATATGTCGATTATGGAGCAGAGGCTCCAGGTCGAGTTGTCTTCGTATCTGGACTGGGCGGATTTCAAGGTAAAAGGCGACGTCTTCGGCGATTTGGTCGAAGAACAAGCCGATTTCGACCTGAGAGAGGCCTTTATTTTCACCAGGCCTTACGACTTTATGGACCTGAAAGTCGGCCGGCAAATCCTGACCTGGGGCACGGGCGACATGGTCTTTATCAACGATTTGTTTCCAAAAGACTGGCAGTCCTTTTTTATCGGCAGGGATACCGAATATCTCAAGGCCCCTTCCGACGCGGTCAAAGTCAGCTTATTCAGCGACCTTGCCAATCTCGATATTGTTTACACGCCCCAGTTCGACCCCGACCGCTACATAACCGGCGAAAGAATTTCGTACTGGAATTCGATGCTGAGCAGACGAGCGGGCAACGACGCGTTCATCCACACCGAAAAACCCGACCGCTGGTTCAGGGACGATGAACTCGCGATGAGGCTCTTTAAAAATATAAATAATTACGAGTACGCGGCGTATTATTATCGCGGATTCTGGAAAAGTCCCGGCGGCTTCACTCCGAATTTCAGACAGGCTATTTTCCCCGATTTGAGCGTTTACGGCGCCAGCGCTCGCGGCAGCGTTGGCAAAGGCATCGGCAACATTGAGGTCGGATATTACGAATCCGACGACGACCAGAGCGGGCACAACGGCAGGATTAACAATTCCGAGATGAGATACCTCATCGGCTACTCGCAGGACATCGGCAAAGATTTTACCGCCGGTCTGCAATATTACGTCGAGCAAATGCTGGACTACAGCCGGTATAAAGACAGTATGACGGTCGGCCTTAACCGCGACCAGTACCGCCACCTTCTCACGCTGCGGCTGACAAAATTGTTGATGAATCAAAATCTGACGTGTTCGCTGTTTACATATTTCTCGCCTTCGGATAAAGATGTATATCTGCGGCCGAACGTTAATTATAAAGCGAGCGACAACCTGGCCCTCGAAGCCGGGGCAAACGTCTTTTTCGGCGATTACCCGAGCACATTCTTCGGCCAGTTTCAGAATGATACGAACCTTTACGCGGCTGTTCGGTACAGTTTTTAAGAAAAGACTTACTCTTAAAACGGGAGTACGTTAATTGGAAACAATAACGCCGAAAATCAGCAGGATGGACATAGTCTGTGCCGAGCAGCCGGCAGGCCCGACGGGCATCGTTGTGCTCGGGGCCTCCGGCGATTTGACACGGCGAAAGCTGTTGCCGAGCCTCTTTGATTTATATCGGCGAGAGCTTCTGTCCGAGCAATTCTATATACTCGGCTGCGGCCGAACCCACATGTCGGATGAAAAATTCGAACAGTTCTCCGCCGAGGCCATAGCAAAAGACGCAGCCGGGGCGGCGGAGCAGGCAAAAAACTTTACACAGAAGTGCAGCTTCATAAGCGGCGATTATGATGATGCAAAATTTTACGATGGACTCAAAAAGAGAATTGAAGAATTGAATAAGCTGCATAAGGTTGACGGCAATTTGATTTTTTATCTTTCGGTGCCGCCTTTTCTATATCCGGTAATTGTAGAACACCTGGGCGTCTCCGGTTTGGCACAACCTGAAACCCGGCTGATTATCGAAAAACCGTTCGGACACGATTTGGAAAGTGCTCAGCGTTTGAACGAAGTTATCAGCAAATGCTTCGACGAATCGCAGGTTTACCGTATCGACCATTACTTAGGAAAAGAAACCGTTCAGAACATTCTGATGTTCCGTTTCGCCAACGCGATATTCGAGCCTGTATGGAATCGAAATTATATAGACCACGTTCAGATAACAATAGCCGAATCGGTTGGGATTGAGCACCGCGCCGGTTACTACGACAAAAGCGGCGCCCTGCGCGATATATTCCAGAACCACATGCTGCAGATGCTTGCTTTGGTTGCGATGGAGCCGCCAACGTCATTCGAGGCCGACCGTGTACGAGATGAAAAGATAAAGCTGCTCCGCTCGATTCGGCCGATTGAGTTCGAGCCGTGGTCGGCGCAGATAGTGCGAGGCCGATACACGGCAGGAAAGGTCAACAGCAAAGAACTCTGCGGATATTTACAGGAGAAAAGCGTACCCGCCCATTCGCAAACGGAGACCTTCGTCGCAGCAAAGCTACTGATAGAAAACTGGCGATGGCGAGGCGTGCCCTTTTACGTCCGCTCCGGAAAACGACTGGCCGCCAAAAACACCGCCATTGCCATAACATTCAGACACGTCCCCCACTCCATGTTCGTATCAGCCGGCCTCGAAGAATTGCCTCCGAATGTACTGACCCTGCAAATCCAGCCGCAGGAGGGAATGAGTCTGCAGTTCCAGGCCAAACGGCCCGGCTCCAAAATGTGCATGGGCACGCTCGATATGCATTTTAATTACACGGACGTCTTCGCAGTAGAAATGCCAGAGGCCTATTCACGTCTGCTGCTCGACGCAATGCAGGGCGACCAGACCTTGTTTAACAGGTATGACAGCGTGGAATCGGCGTGGAAATTATTTGACCCCGTCCTCAGGGCGTGGCAAGATAGTGATATGCCGCTTTATGATTACCCGGCCGGCGCCGAGAGTTTCCCCGCCGCGGATAATCTAATAGAATCGGACGGACGTAAGTGGCGAAAGATTGGAAACCCGTAGCGTATAGCGTACAGTAGTCGAGGTTATCTTATACTAATTGACAGTATCTATCAGGGGTGACGTTATGAATATATTTGACTTTGCCAGGGAAAAAGAAAAATACGCAGAGGAATTCTATCGTGACCTCGCTGCCAAATCGCCTGAAAAAGGCCTGACGGAAATATTCCTAATGCTCGCAAACGAGGAAGAAAAGCACTACGAGCTGATTGAGAAAATGCAGGCTGATGCGACGGTCGAACTCGGCGATACTACCGTCCTGGCCGATGCAACCGCAATCTTCGAGAAGATTCGCCAAGACGCAGAAAAGTTCAGTTTCGATAAAAGCGAGCTTGAGCTGTACAAAGAAGCGCAAAAAATAGAAGAAAACGCGCGAAAATTCTACCTGAAAGTGGCAAATGAGGTCGAAAAACAGGCCCAAAAGGATATATTCCTGAAATTAGCCGAGGAGGAAAAGAAACACTACTTCCTCCTGGATAATATAATCGAATTCGTATCACGTCCCCAGCAGTGGCTCGAGAACGCAGAGTTCTACCACTTAGAGGAATACTAAGAGCCTCTAAGTACAAATATAAACCAGGAACCGGCCGGGCGTATTACGTCTGGTTCACTTTCCTCTATTTTTTCTCGTCTACCTTCACTGTCCGGCTGAGGTCAAGATACCTTCCCTTGTATGGTCCGTCTCTGTGCTCAACAAGTTGAGCACGAGCGGTCTGCGGGTCTATCATGTAAACTATACCCGCATTATCCCTGACCAGGGCATAACCTCTGTAGTCAATTGCAAGACCAAAATCCGTTTTACCTGCACCGCTAAGTACCTCACCCATCGCCACAAAGACAACGATGCCGAGAACAAGGCCTACAACAAGCGACTTCGTGTCAATTCTGATTTGCATCTTTTGTCCTTTCAGGAATAGATTGCCTGTTTAATTCTACGTGCACTTCACCTCTTACGGTTCACAACATATTAGGAAAATAAAACCGCTTCCGCAATGATAGTATTGTAGAAGGATAACTTTGCCGAATCCCGGAATGGTTATTCGGCGTAAATCATCTTTCGTGTCATCCCGCCGTCGATAACAAAGTTCTGGCCCGTGATGAACCCGCTCTTCTCGCTGCACAGGTAAAGCACCATCTGGGCGATATCCGATGGTTTGCCGACACGCCCGACCGGGTGCTGCCTGTGGTCCTGCTCAGTCAAAGGCGGTGGAGTTTTCCGGCCGTCGTGCAGGTAGTCGCGGATATCTATCCAGCCGGGACTGATACAATTGACTCTAATTTCGGGCCCCAGGCTGACCGCCAGCGCATGTGTCAGCCCGATTATACCAGCTTTGGATGCGGTGTAAGCCTCCGTGTCGGGCTCACTCATCAACGCGCGAGTCGAGGCAATGTTCACTATGCACCCTTTTGATTTATTCAAATGCAGTGCACAGTATTTGGCACACAGAAAAGCTCCCGTCAGATTCGTGTCGATAACAGCCTTCCACTTCTCGAAGGCAAGGCCGGTAAAAGGATTTGTCGCGGCACAAGCGGCATTATTGACAAGGAAATCTATTCTGCCGAACGTCTTTATTGTTTGTTCGACCATATCTCTGACGGATTCTTCTTTTGCAACGTCGGTTTGAATGAAACGCGTTTTCCCATACTCAGCGAGTTTGTCTTGAGCTTTTTCGCCGGCCTCATCGTTGACTTCGGCGATTACCGCAGCTGCGCCCGCTTTTACGAAATGCTCGGCAATACACAGGCCGATACCCTGTCCCGCACCGGTAACGACAGCAACCTTATTTGAGAGCAACATAGGAAAAACTCCAGCTAAAAAGGCGAACTGTGGTGTTTTGTAACAAGACAAGCTGAAAACTTCAATCGTTTCCGAATGCCAGAATCGGATAAAAAACAAACGGCAGCAGGAACAATCCCAGCCCGAAGAGTACCCCGCGGTTAAACGTCCTGGCTACGCCGACGGATATTACTATCCAAAATACAGTCTGTATAATCGGTCCGACGAACGGAATTATGCCGCTGAAGCACAGGTTCAGCCCCCACCAACCGGGCCTGTCGGCCACTTCCGCGAGCACCCAAAAGTTATAAATCGGAACAATAGCTGCCCAGCCGGGCTTACCTGCTTTTTCGTAAACCACCCAGGCAGACACGATTTGAATAATTGCGATGGTGAGAATAACAATCCCGAATGCGCAGGCGTACCGGGCAAAAATAGATGCAAATCCACCGAACGCTTTAGCCAAAACCGTCGCCTGAAGGTCTTCATAACTGGACGAGCCTATCGTCACCGAGTCACCGGAATAAGGGTCTGTGCCGATACCCGAGATACCCAGCAGCCCGCCTTCGTCTGCAACCGTAACGATAACATTGAGCGTTCGCCCACCACGCTCGAGGCCGTACCAAAGATAATGTTTTACCGCTTCGGATTCCCGCTCAAAATGCGTCGCAAGGCAGCTTAAGTTGGCAATCTCCCCCTGCCCGACGCGTTTCGCAAGTTTTATCATCTGCTCGTCCTTGACACTGTCGCGCAAACGGTCGGCCAGAAGCTCTTTTGCACTGCTGGTCTTTTGGTCGCTCAACAGGTAGATAAACTGTTCGGCCAATTCCTGGGCCTGCGCCGAATCCACATCGCCATCACCTCCGCCGCCAGGACCGGCGACAAACCAGGCGATTACAACTGAGACCAGGACTATAAGCAAACACGACAAACCGACAACAAGGGCCGAGCGTTTTTTCCCAGGACGCCGCGGAGCAGAAGCACTCGGCAAAACGGCCCCGGAAGCAGGCAGTTGTGCATCGTAACTCGCCCCGCCGCTTCCATAATCACCTTGCGGCTGTTCAGGAGCTCTCCCAACCGCAGGCGCTGTGCTTTCGGCAATACGCAGCTCTTCCATGCCGTCTAACTGGTCCCAGATGCTCGGCGGCTCGCCGGACGGTTTTTGAGACATAGCCGGACGCTCAGTAATAACTGCCGCCGATGCGGCAGGCGAGGACTGTGGAACACGAAACGGCTTCCTGCACTTGGCGCACCTGACCTGTTTGCCGGCATAGTCGGCAGGAAGGCCTATCTTCTGTGAGCAGTGGGGACATCGAAACTTAACGATAGACGATTGCGCCGGCGGCTGCTGTGCCGCGGCCGGTACGACTATTGCCTGCCTGCACTTGGGGCATTTACCCTTTTTGCCGGCATACTGGTCATGAACCTTTATCTTCTGACCACAATTTTTGCAGGTAAATCTTATCACTTACTTCCTCGCTGCCGTATTATAAACGAAATCACCCAAAAAATCTATAGATTATCCGCCGGTCTGATAACCTGTCGCAGTGATAACTGCGTTGACAAATCTATGAAAATACGGTATATTATTGGTTTATACTCCCAGGTGAGGAGGTTTGCAAAAAGGTGGGGGTTTGCTGCTGTCGGGCTTTTAAGAGCCTTTAAGTTAAAGGCCGGGTTTTCACGCGCATCAGCACGACAATCCGGAAAATGGAACAAAGCAGTGACCGCGATTTGTTTTCGGCACAGGCAATATGAAAACCGCAGTGAATTGAAGGAGGCAAGGTGTCAGGCGGAACGCAGATATTAACCGGAAACTCCCGGTGCAAATGTCGAAAATCCGAACCATCTGCGGTTCTGATATCTTCCATCGGCAGGTATATATTCGCGCTCCTGATGTGCGCAGCTCTATCAGGCCGGACCGCCGCCGCACAAAACAACACCACTTCAATCTCCGCACAAAATTTCCATAAACTCGTCAATCCCGATGACATCATATCCGGCCTCGAAGATGCTCAAAGCACCGTTCGGGTTATCGTCAATCTATTCGAACCGAACGAAGTAAAACAAAAAACTCTCTGGAAAGGCCCGGCTTTGAGGCAGGCCCTGCGAACCAAAATTAGCGCTCGCGTGCTGGAAGCAATGTCCGCCGTCGGGGAAAAGAATTTTCGTCTTAAATACTCATATAAAAACTTTGCGGCTTTCAGCGGAGAGATAACCGTTGACGGCCTAAACAGCCTTTTGGCAGAGCCGAAAGTAAAGTCCATAGAGCTCGACCGCATCGAATATATGCACCTCGCCCAGGGTATTCCCCTGATGGATGGGATGGCTTACCGCTCAATGTACGACGGCTCCGGCGTTGCTATTGCGGTCGTCGATACCGGAATTGATTATACGCATCCCCGCCTCGGAGGCGGAGCATTTCCAAACACCAAGGTAATCGGCGGCTACGATTTCGGAGATGACGATTCAGACCCTATGCCGAATGCCCAGGCGCACGGCACCTGCTGCGCGGGAATAGCCGCCGGCGACCTCGGTGCATACGGCGATTATATAGGCGGCGTGGCGCCGGGCGCAAAACTCTATGCGCTTAAAATCACGCACGATGGCGAAGGTACTGCTTTTGATTCGGATATTATTGCAGCCTGGGACTGGTGTATCACTAACCAGTATGATGACCCCGCCAATCCAATTCTGGTCATCAGCCTAAGTTTCGGCGGCGGTAGGTATTATAGTGCCTGCGACTACTTAACCGCATACGCCAATGCGGCGGACCGTGCGGAAAATGCGGGCATAACAATATTCGCATCTTCTGGCAACGACGGATACTGCGATTCGATAGCCTCACCTGCGTGTGTGAGCAATATAATTTCAGTGGGGGCGGTCTATGACGCGGATTTCGGAACCTATTATCCATGTGTCAATGCTGGATCCTGTGCGATTAAATATTCAACAGGCGGATGCAGTACCGGCTGGTATTCAATAGACAACACAGCGGCGGATATGGTGACATCATATTCGAACGCCGCCTCTTTCCTTGACGTATTTGCGCCGTCGAACAGGGCCTACACGACAGACATTGCGGGTTCTGGTGGTTATTCGAGCGGTGATTATTACAGCTCGTTCGGAGGAACAAGTGCTGCGTGTCCCTATGCCGCCGGCGCCGTAGCTGTCCTGCAGTCAGCCTCCAAAACCGTCAACGGAGATTATCTCTCGCCGTCAGACGTCAGGGACGTCCTGACACTGACAGGAGACCTTATTACAGACGGTAAGGTAACGATAACCAAACCCAGAGTTAATCTGCAACAGGCAATCGAGGCCCTTGTCCCTGCTGCTCCACAGCCGCCCGTCGCCGAAGATGTAAATGTCTCAACTCCCATCAACACACTATTAACCATTGAACTTATCGGTGACGACGAAGGCCTGCCCGACCCACCGGCAGCTCTCGATTATATCGTCTCTTCGCTGCCCGCCAACGGCTCCCTCTCCGACCCAAACGCAGCCGCAATAACTACCGTCCCATACACACTAACCGGCGGAGGCAATGAAGTCATCTACACACCCGATTCCAACTACGTCGGAACAGATACCTTCCTGTACAAACTAAACGACGGAGGAACAGAACCAAACGGCGGAGACTCAAACCTCGCAACAGTCACGATTAATATCATCGACGCCATCTACACCGCAAACATGGACACCAACCCAGGCTGGACTCTCAATGCCGACTGGCAATGGGGCACGCCCATCGGCGGCGGTTCGCACAATTATGACCCGACCAGCGGTTATACAGGAAACAATGTAATCGGATATAATCTCTCGGGAGATTACCCAAATAGGCTTAGAAACACGCGGTATGCTACTACCGGCCCGATAGACTGCCGCGGATACGAGAACATCGTCCTGCGTTTCTACAGGTGGCTCGGCGTAGAATCTTCCTCGTACGACCACGCAAACCTTCAGGTCTCAAACAACGGAACCACATGGACCGATGTCTGGGTACACAGCGGCTCGGCTATCTCAGACTCAAGCTGGCTATACCTTGAATACAACCTCCCCTCCGCCGTAGTCGACAACCAGCAAACGGTTTATCTCCGCTGGGGAATGGGAACTACAGACTTCTCCATCACTTACCCAGGCTGGAACATCGACGACGTGGAACTAAACGGCGACGTTATAGCACCCCAACAATACACCCTGACAGTTTCATCTACCACCGGCGGCTCGGTGACTGCACCCGGCGAAGACGCGTTCGTTTATGACGATGAAACCGTAGTTGACATCAATGCCGCAGCGGATTCGGGTTATCACTTCGTCAACTGGACCGGCGATACGGCAACCATTGCTGATGTAAATTCTTCTGCCACAACCATAATCGTTGACGCCGACTATTCCATCCAGGCCAATTTCACGCTGAATCCTTGTGCGCCCCAAATAACGTCCACCCCGGAAACCACAGCTACTGTAACCGAGCTTTACGCTTACGATGTCGATGCCGACGGTTTGCCTGCACCGACATATTCGCTGCTCACTTCACCCAACGATATGACAATCGACCCGAACACAGGCCTGATAGAATGGACGCCGGCCGAGCAGGACATAGGCCCGAATGTGCCGGTGACGGTCCGCGCCGAGAATATCGAGGGATTCGACCAGCAGAGTTTCGAGATTGATGTTGACGGTGTCGCACCGGTAATAACATCATCGCCGATAACCACTGCATCAGCCGATTCCCTTTATAGTTACGATGTCGACGCCAACGGGATACCTGCCCCGACCTATTCGCTGCTCACCTCGCCTAACGATATGACAATCGACCCGAACACAGGCCTGATAGAATGGACGCCCGATTACTTCGACATCGGCCAGGTTTCACCCGCAACGGTCGAAGCAACTAATTCGCAGGGCTCACAGCAGCAGGACTTTGAAATACGAGTGCTCCCAGGAGACAACTTCAACGACAAAGCCCGAAGCGCCATGTGGCGCACATTTGAAGATGATTATGAGCAGGTAAGAATCGTCGAAGACCAGAATCGGCTTCAGGTGTTCGCGCTTGAAGCCGACAGTGCAGCCTCAGCCGTGTATGCAACCAACGGCTGGGCTTTGAACGCGAACGAAAGTTTCTCGGTACAGGCTGACTTCCTTTACGCTGATGCACCAGGCTGGGTAGGCCTTACAGTCGAAGGTGGGCAGGAATATATAGCAATCTCAGCCGGAGCAGACGGCAACGAATCATACTACTATTACGAAACGATTGTGGACGGCAATATCATCAGCGAGCAGCAACCAAGGGACGGCAACGACGGCATCCTTTATATATGGTACGACGCCGACTCGAATAACCTATACGTAAGCCACACCGGCCCAGAAATTTCAGATGCGTATCTCTGGCAGACGACCGGTAATCCATTGCAGCAGGACTGGCTGACCCCTGCTGATATCGTACTGGGCGGCGGCTCAACCGGCGGGCTATTTGCCGGCGGTGAGGCTTACCTCGATAATTTCAAAGTGACCGCAGGACGATTGTACAAATGGCCGCCGGTTACAGATTTGGATGGCGACGGTTTCATAGACCTCGGTGATATCGCCGCCTTTACGACCGACTGGCTCGCAGAGCCGAATGTCCCCGCCGATTTCGACACCGACGGTGACGTTGACTTTACCGACTTCGCCGAACTCGGCCTCGCATGGTAGTTCTAAATACCCCTGCCCTACGTTTCACATGTATTTGACTTTCAAAGCTTCCTGTCAAGTTTTCGTCGCTGGTCTTGCCCCAGGCTCGCTTTAATTTTTTTTCTTTCGAAAAAAGCTCTTATCAAATGGCTCCTCATTTTCTACAGAACAAGAAAATTCAAGCTCGTCCCCCTTCAATTCGAGTCGAACCTTCATCATACAACAGTCGCCGGGGTCATAAATATCTTCGTGCCAGAGTGCTTCCCCTTCGAGTACGCCGTCATTGATACTCGCACTTATGATACGAAATTCCTGAATAACTCTTTTGCCTGACCTTATCACTCCATTACTGATTCGAAAATTGTCATACTGCTCCGCCAGCATTTGTTGAAATTCTTGTTTTTCCTCGTCGGTTTTCCGCGGAAACTCAGAATAAAGGTTTGCAAACGACCTCTCGGCATCCAGCACATATTCGCCGTCGAAACCCGCCGTATCAACGGTATCGGCTGGGTAATCTATAACCGGAAAGTCACGTCGAAACTGCAGATAACGCATAATCACCGGCAGATAGAAGATACCCAGTAATAAAACCAAAAGTCCGCCGATAATCAGGAATGACTTACGTTTGACTTTGGCCACATCACGATTTACCTTCTGCCGGTACTCCTCGTTTTGCTGAATTACTTCCTCCCACCGGGCATGGTGCTTGGCCTGCTCGTCTCTGATTTCTTGTACTATCTTTAGTATCTCTTCTTCACGGCCCATGATAATTTCCTCTCCAGACAAAATAGCATTTCAAAAAAAACTCTCCTCACCTTAGCATCCAGCATATTTAATTCTTCCCGATTTCTTCTTCCCACTTGGCCCGAAGAAGCTTTGCTATTAACCGTTGCTCAGACCCTCTGTTCCATCTCAGAACAGAAAGCACTATCGCAAATATCCCCATGGCTATTGCTAACAACCCCATTGTCATATCCATCACAGCCACTTTATAAAGTTCAAATCTCATCTCGAGTATTATTGCTGCTTTACGAAAAGTGCCGACCATCCAAATGTCGCGTTCCGTGCCGCTCGGCAGTTGTTCTGCTTCATCGACATATCGCTGAATTTTATCATCCTTTGACTCATACAGCGATTGCAGACCATTAAATAGCACAATTGTACCCCAAGATAGTGCAGCCAGTCCAACAGTCAACGGGAACAAAAGACTTTTGCGCCAGTTCTTTGCCTGTCTTTCAAATTTCAATATCGCCTTCTCACCAATTGCCTTTTCTTCAGCAGTCAACTCCATCTCTCACCTGCCTTTTATCTTATTTCCTTCAACATGCGCGCTGTACTTCATACTCTATCTGCTGTTCAATTTTTACCCACCAATACCGACACTGAAAACCAAAAACTTGTCGCGGCGGGGCCGATGCTTTCTATCGGGACGAAGACGGA
>CAZFHM010000022.1:8413-18055 GCA_964518825.1 uncultured Pirellulales bacterium | reverse complement strand
CTGCTGTTCTGTGCCCGCGTCGCCAGGCGCAAATTCGCCTTGCGATTATCCAGCCCGTTATGGTTAATATGGTCAATCAAAACCTCTTTTCTCAAATGATAAGGTATTTTTTTCAATTCAGCTTTCATTATCACCCTGTGTATCATCTCGAACGACCTCTTTCCCGATACCGTTATGGAACGAATAGCATAATAGGTATTTCGGCTCTTCGTCGCCCGCCACCTCAGCCGCACCAATCGCTCGTAATCTTCCGGGTCCACGATTGCGTATTGACCCTGCGTAAGAGGTATGCGGCGAAAGGCGTAGCCGTAACGCAGCCTGCGACAAAAAAGCACAGGCCAAATCGCTAGGCTGCAGAGCCTTACCGGCACAGACAATGAAAACGAGATGTTTATTCTTCTCTTGCGCATTTGATTTTCTCCTCTGAAAAAAATGAGTGATGATTTGTGATGTGTCTTGACAGCTCCGACTCCGCATCAGAGCTACTCACCAATTAACCAATTAACCATTTAACCAGGACTGGAATCAGTGGCCCGACTTTTTCTTCTTTCCGGTTTTTCGCTATAAGTGTCTTGTTTGACTTGTCTTATG
The DNA here is from genome assembly GCA_964518825.1 of uncultured Pirellulales bacterium. Taxonomy (GTDB): domain Bacteria; phylum Planctomycetota; class Phycisphaerae; order Sedimentisphaerales; family Anaerobacaceae; genus JBBABK01. Next base: position 17,464 of record CAZFHM010000022.1, on the reverse strand, counting down.
TGATATGTTTACTATATGTCCAACTACCCCGGTATTATACCATATTTTGAACAAAAGTCAAGGAAAAAACCCAATTTTTTTGCAAAAAAAACAAAAAATATCCGCCGTGAAGCCGGACAAAATCCTGAATCCGAAGCCCTGCTCCAAACGTTTTGGTCATTTGGACATTATGATTTCGGGTTTGTTTATGATTTAGGGTTTAGAGATTAGAATTTGGCCTGTGCCGTTACGGGTTACTGGCGTGAAGCGGTTAGTTAGATTAGAATGTTGTTTTGAGCGTATCCCGATAAACGGAATCGGGACCTACACTGCGCTTCGGCAGGACCTGATAAAAAAGAAAAGGTGAATTATGGCTATACCGCCCAGCACAGGCATTGAAGGTTTCGACGCCGTTGTAAACGGCCTTCGCAAAGGCGACAACATCGTCTGGCAGGTTGACAGCATCGAGGACTACCAGCACTACGTAACGCCCTACATTGACCGGGCCGTCGCAGAAGGCAGAAACATCATTTACATTCGGTTCGCCCAGCACGAACCGCTCGTAAAGGACAATCCGAATGTCAAGACCTGCCAACTGGTGCCGTCGAAGGGCTTCGAGTCATTCTCCAAACAGGTGCACAACATAATCTCCGAGCAGGGAAAAGACGCTTATTACCTTTTTGACTGCCTGAGCGATTTGCTTACCGCCTGGGCCACCGACCTGATGATAGGCAACTTCTTTATGATTACCTGCCCGTATCTTTACGAGCTCGACACCATCACTTACTTCGCCCTGCTGCGCGGCAAGCACTCCTTCAAGACCATCGCCCGCATTCGCGACACGACGCAGCTTCTGCTGGATGTTTACGACTTCGAGGGCGATTACTACATACACCCGTTAAAGGTTTTGAATCGTTACTCCCCCACGATGTTCCTGCCGCATCGAGAGCTTGACGGCAAGTTCAAACCGATTACAAGCAGTATCGACGCAACCAGAGTACTGTCCCGCATCTCTCAAAGCAGCCTTACCAGTCCCACGCGCGTTCTCGATTACTGGGACCGCCTGTTTATGAAGGCCGAGACCCTGCGAAAAAAACCGTCCCAGTCGAAACAGGTGAAAGAGAACGTCGATGACCTGTGCAGGCTGATGATAGGCAGGGACGGCAGAATGCTCGCACTGGCCGAGAAATATCTTACACTCGACGACCTGATAAACATAAAGAGCAGACTAATAGGCAGCGGTTATATCGGCGGAAAATCCGTCGGTATGCTCATCGCGCAGAAAATCCTCCAAGAGGATAAATCCTTTGACTGGGCAAATAAGCTCGAACCGCACGATTCCTTTTACGTCGGCTCCGACGTTTTTTACAGCTACATCGTCGAGAACGGCTGGTGGAAACTGCTGATGGAGCAGAAGACCAAAGAGGGCTATTTCGCAGTCGCGCCTCAAATGAAAGAGAACATCCTGCACGGCAAGTTCCCCGACGAAATCAGGGAGCGCTTCACTGAGATGATAGAATACTTCGGCCAGTCTCCCATCATTGTGCGTTCCAGCAGCCTGCTCGAAGATTCTTTTGGTAATGCGTTCGCGGGAAAGTACGAGAGCATATTTCTCGTCAATCAGGCCGACCCCGACAAGCGATACCTGATGTTCGAAGATACCGTCCGAAGAGTCTACGCAAGCACGATGAACGAAAATGCACTGACGTATCGTTTGCAGAGAGGCCTTGACCAGATGGACGAACAAATGGCGCTGCTCGTCCAGCGGGTTTCGGGTTCGTATCATCAAAATTTCTTCTTCCCGTATCTCGCCGGCGTCGGCATCTCACATAATACCTTCGTATGGGAGCCGGAGCTCGACCCGAAGGCCGGTATGCTCAGACTCGTCTTCGGCCTGGGGACCAGGGCCGTCGAACGTGTCGACGACGACTACCCGCAGATAGTTGCGCTCGATGAGCCTTTGAAGCGCCCGTATTCAAAAACACAGGACGTAATGCGATTCTCTCAGCACAAGGTCGATTTGTTAAAGCTTAATGACAACCGTCTTGGAACACTGGATGCATGGGACCTGCTAAAGGCCAATGCCGACATAAATACGGACCTCATCGCTTCGATTGACCTTGAGGCTCAAAGGCGAATGAAGGGGAGCGGCATACAGGGCGACGCATGGGTGCTTACATTCAGGAAGCTGCTGTCCGAGACCGAATTTGTCCCCACCATGCAGAGGATGCTCAAGACCCTCGAGAAAAATTACGAATATCCGGTCGATGTGGAATTTACCACTAATTTTACCGCCGACGGTCAGATGAAAATCAACCTCGTTCAGTGCAGACCCCTTCAGACAAAAGGCGTTGCGGTAAAGGTTAATATCCCTGAAAATATCCCGCGGCAAAAAACACTTTTCAAATCGCGCGGTCATACAATGGGCGGGAGCATTTCGTCGCCGTTAAGAAGACTTATCTGTGTTGACCCGCAGGCCTATCAGGATGCACCCCTCGACCAGAAGTACGATATCGCCAGGCTCGTTGGAAAGCTGAACAGGCAGATTGACGACAGGGAAATGATGCCGACCATTTTGCTCGGCCCGGGCAGATGGGGCACAACCACGCCCAGCCTCGGCGTTCCCGTCAGCTTCGCCGAGATTAACAACGTGCTGGTCCTTGCCGAAGTCGCTTACGAAGGCGGAAACCTGATGCCCGAGCTTTCATTCGGTACCCACTTCTTCCAGGACCTGGTCGAGACCGACATCTTTTATGTCGCCCTCTTTCCGGGAAAAGGTGAAGTCTTTTTCAACACCGAAATGCTGGACTGTCTGCCTAACAGCCTGCCCGAATTACTGCCGGACAGCGCAAAATATCAGGACATAGTAAAGGTCTACGACATGCAGGGTGAGCAGCTACAGATAATGTGCGATATGATGACCCAGCGAGTCGTATGTTTCTTTAGTTAAATGCTATTTTTAATCGCAGCTTCCTTCGACTGGCGATCAGGGCAGGTGACACTGATTAACACAGTATTCTTAGACACGGATTTACACAGGATTCACACGGATTTATTTTATATATCAAGAAGGACAAGAAGGGACGAATTTAACCGGTGGACAGAAAACGGAGGAAAGGAAATCAGAAAATCAGGACAACAGGCAGCGGGATATCAGGAAAACAGGATAACAGGAACAGGAACGTTGAACTTATAACATTAAACCTTCAACGTTGAACAGAGAAACAGATGGCCCCGCTTCGTCCCGATAAACGAAATCGGGACTTCGCAGAGGCAGGTAACGCGGATATAAAAGATTATAAAAAACTGAAGGTTGTCCATAGTTAAAACAAAAAATAGGTAAACGTCCCCGATTTATTCGAACGACTAACAACTTATTTAACCGCGGATTGCGCGGATTTACACGGATTTTTTCTCTACCACGAAGAAAAGAAAGATACGAAGGGATTAAAAGACTGAAAACGGAGGACTTACGAAAGAATAAAGACCATATTTGTATCCGCGGATTCCGGCTTCGTCCCGATAAACGAAATCTGGACTGCGACGTGACAGATTACATGGAGTTAAAAGATTATAAAAGAATTGTAAATTGTCTCGAATTATGCTAAAAAATAGGTAAACGTCCTAATTTATTATAGCCACAGAGAACACAGAGATTTTATATTTACTGACGACCAAAGGCTAACGACAAACGAGTAATTTAACCACGGATTAACGCGGATTTTTTTCTCTACCACGAAGAACACGAAAGGCACGAAGAAATACAAATAATTTCTAATCGCGGAGTTGATAGAGTATAAAATAATTGTAAATTGTCCCGAATTATGCTAAAAAAAATTAGGTAGACGTCCCTAATTTAATTGGCGTATATAACATGAAACATCAACAAGAAGATGAACACGATGAAAGAATGTTCAGCTGGACAGCAGCTGACGTTGAAGATTTTCTTGGCTTTGAACCTGGAACATTCGATCACATTCCACATTACGCAAGAGGAGAGGCACTTGCAGCACTCCTTCATGTTCGAGAAATGGAAGAAGAACACGTCTTTCGTCCAGGCCTCTATTATACGGTACTATCCGACCTGTGCCGATCTACCGAGGCTTCTCTCGTACTCGGAAACGAAATAAGCAAGAAACGTATTGAGACATTTATTCTCACGTGTGTAGATGCCCTTGGTCATATCGAAACAACAAATTATCACCTCTTCCTTCGTGAAATAGGCGATGCAGTGCTTATGCTTTTCTCATCTTTCGAAGACGCATATGGCTGGTGGGAAACTATGCACTCCTGGCTTGATGGCAGAGATGACATGTGGACTGCTGAGCTTGATCTTAATAGACAAAAAAGGAAGCAATTCAAACTTGAGGCTAAAACAATTATTCATGCAGGCGAAGTATCATACTCGGGCGGAAATATCCCCATATCAGCGGCAATTAATCAGGTTTTTAAGGTTGAGAAAAAATTCAAAGCAAATGAACTTGGGATAACACATCACGCTTTGGTATGTGCTCGTCCAGTTTTTAGATCTCTAAAGCTCCATCCACGTCTGAGAACAGCTATTAAACTTCCAGGCGACAAAAATCCTCTTGGAGTTTATTTAATAGATAATTACGAAAAGCGTCTTAGGGAGAAAAAACGTTATTATCGTCAACTTAAAGCAGAGCATAAAAAACACCAACAAGCGGCTTCAAAGGGACGGCCTAAAAGCCGCTGATTATCCACATCGTTGGAAGTATCGTAATTGAATCCTCGGAGGATATAGCATATCGCAGTACTTAATAGAGGAGAGTGAATGCATATGTATTGCAAGTTGTCCAGCAATATGCTAAAAAAGGGGTAAACGTTCTAATTTATTATAGAAAAATGTAGGGAATATTGGCGGTAAAAACATATATTAACATGTTATGCAGAGGAGGAAACATGTATGCAGAAATGTATTGATTGTGGGAAACCGATCAACTGATTTGGTAACAATTTTGGGTCACATCCCTCTGAGCTTAACGTTAATCTTAACTTTTTTTGAAAGGACAACATATGAATAAAAGCATCTTTACCCATATAGTCATCTCGATTTTGCTGGCCGGCAGCGCCTCTATCGTCCTGGCGGATGACTCGGCGGCGAGCGCAGAGGCTGCGAAGCAGCTGTTTCCTGCGCCTCTGAAGTGGAAGTCCACGGATATCCTGGTCAAGCCGGTCTCCGACGAAACGCACAAAATCGTGTCCATCAAAGATCCGACCATCGTTCGCTACAATGATATCTGGCATATCTACGCGACCGCGTATTCGACATCGGCCAAAACCTGGAGCATGGTATATCTGAATTTCAAGGACTGGGCTGATGCCCCTAAAGCCAAGCTGACTTATATCGATGTCAATCCGAAATTGAGAGGGTATCATTGTGCGCCGCACGTCTTTTATTTCACACCACACAAAAAATGGTACTTTATTTTCCAGTCACAGCAGCCCCAGTACTGTACGACCGATGATATTTCCAAGCCGGAAACCTGGACAGCACCTCAGGACTTCTTTGAGGGTAAGCCAAGCGGTGCTCCGCAGCTGTGGATCGACTACCACGTTATCTGCGACGACACGCACGCGTATCTGTTCTTCACCGGCGACAACGGTCGATTCTATCGCAGCCGGACCACGATCGAGGACTTCCCCAAGGGCATGAGCAATCCCGAGATTGCCATCCAGGACAATCGAAACAACCTTTTTGAGGGGAGCATTACCTACAAGATCAAGGGTTCCGAGTCCTATCTGACCCTGATCGAGGCCCTGAGCCCGGCACGGTACTATCGCGCCTGGATCTCTGATAGTCTCGATGGAGAATGGACACCTGTGCCGGGTGCCGATACATGGGAGACGCCTTTCGCAGGAATCAATAACGTCACCTTTGAAGACGGCGTGGAGGCCTGGACAAGAGACATCAGCCACGGAGAGCTCATTCGCGACGGATATGACGAAACCATGACTATCGACCTCAATAACCTTCAGTTCCTGTACCAGGGTCGTGACCCACAAAGTGGTGGAAATTACAGCCTGTTGCCCTATCGGCTGGGTCTGCTGACATTAGACCGGTCTGACAAGCCCTCATCTGACGCCGCCGCTCCCCATCAGGGGTCCTTAGGACAGACACCGGCGACGCCCCAGTAAAAGGGTGGTATCATGATCGTGGCCAAACTTGAAAAACCCAAAAGCACTAAGCAACCAGAACACGGTGGACAGAAAACGGAATAACGAATATCGAATTTCGAATGTAGAATGTAGAATCAAAAAAAAGAGGATATCAGAGAAGCCTTCGGCTTATACAGGGCTGGCCCTTCTACGTTTCCGTCTTCGCTACGCTTCGCCGAGACAAGTCGCTACGAAGGGCAAGGAACGGATTGAAACTACAGAGCAAAAGATGAAAAGTATAATGTCCTTTTTTTTCTCAGTGGTATAGAGGATTGGAGTTACCGTAGTTCGCTGCCAAAACTGCAAAGTCTTCCATGTTCACCTGCCCGTCACCAGTTGCATCAGCGACGGTATTGCTTTGCAGCCAGTTTGACGCCAGAATATCGAGGTCATTGTAATCGACCGCATAGTCAAGATTAAAATCGACCATCAACGGCAATTCGAAAGCCAAACCGTAACTGCGACCGCTGCCGGTCATACTTTTGCTGACTATAACTTCATATCTGCCGTCCTGGTACAGCGGCCAATCCACCTTCTCCAGATTATTGAGCCCTTCCGATTCTGCAAACAGCGAAATACCATAGGGGTCTTTAATTTCCAAATCGAAATTCCACATCGGCGACTCTGCTTCGTATTCACCGCCGCTTTTCGAAACCTTGCGGTTCCATGTAACTGTTAATATCAGCCGCTGTCCTTTATTACAGTGAATGTAAAAATGATGCTCCTGCGAAAACAAATTAGCCATCGTCTCATAAGCCCATCCCCTTTGCGTCGTGATTTCAGCACCGGGACTGATACGCTCTGAGCTTAACAACTTATATGCCCGCAGCGCGTCGATTCGGCCGTAACCTCTTTCTGAATGCCATACATTATCAGGCTCAGTGGGATACGTCGAAGCGCCCGATTTTGCCTCGATATTCGGATAGGCCGAGTTGACGATTACAGCCTTTATGACCTCCTTTTTTCCGTCGCGGGTCTCCGGCGTCTGGTCGGCGTAACCCAAAAGCAGAGCCGCCAGGCCCGCTGTATGAGGCACCGAAAGACTGGTTTGGCCGGTATTCCAGGGCGGAACGGCCCATATGTTCGGCTCGTAGGGTACCGTCTGCATACTGCTCGGCGCGACCACATCGGGCTTTCGTCTTTCATCTGAAGTAGGTCCGCTGCCGCTTACGCTGCCTACTTTGTCATAAATATCATTACCGTCTGTGATTAACCCTCCGGTAGTTATCCCGTTATATGCATCGCCGAATACCTCGATAGTGCTGCCGCCGTTGCCTGCGGGAATAGCAAAGACCACGTCCTTTTCGTAAGCGTAATAATCATACATTAGTGTCCAGTATGACTGGCCGTTAGGGTCGCCGCCTAATGCGAACCCGGTCATTATTACCCGGCAGCCCTGAACATCTATCAGGTTTGTAAGAGCATTCTCAAGCTCAATATTATTAATGCCGTTGGAATTGTCGGCAACCCTCGCACAGTGGACTTCGGCTTCAGGTGCTACGCCGACGTCTTCAGGATTCGAAAGACCGCCTCCGCTTATTGCGGCACCGGCCATCCACGTATCATGGTCCAGCGGCTGAATACCGTCGCCCGAAAAGTCGTTGTTGTCAGCCCGTCCGTCGAAAAATGCTTCGTGGTTTTTATAGACGTTCCTGGCGGATATCAGTCCTATTTTTACTCCCGCCCCCGTCTGGCCGAGTTCATGCACTGCCTGAGCGTTTGAGCCGCCCGGCCCTGTAGATTCAGCAAGACCGTAAGCCCTTGTCCCCGCTAAGGCAAGAACCGCGCTGCACAATAATCCTGATAAAAGCAGCCTTTTCACGCCCGCCTCCTAAGCCGGTCCTATAAAGAAACTATTATACCAAACCCCCCGCTGTTTTTCTAAAGAAAAACAAATTGACAGTCGGATCGGTTCAAATTGTTGAGGCTGCTATTGCTGCATATCCTGCCGCAGCCACTGTACGAATCTTGCCAGTCCTTCCGTGATGTGTGTGCCCGGCTTATACCCCAGTTCTTTACCGGCCTTGCTAACGTCGGCATACGTTCTTTCGACGTCGCCCGGCTGCTTGGGCAGATACTCTTTCTGTGCCTTTTTACCGAGAGCTTTTTCGATGTGCTCGATAAGTTCACCCAGTTTTATCGGCTCAGACTCGCCGAGGTTGTAGATATTATATCCGGCGCATTTATCGATTGCCGCTGTTGTGCCGGCGATTATGTCGTCGATGTATGTGAAGTCCCGCATCATGCTTCCGTCGCCATAGACCGGTATCGATTTACCCTGCTCTATCAGCCGGGCAAATTTATATATCGCCAGATCCGGCCGCTGCCTCGGCCCGTAAACCGTAAAGAATCTCAGGCACGTCATATCAATCCCGTACAGGCTGTGGTAGGTATGGCAAATCAGCTCACACGCTTTCTTCGTTGCGGCATAAGGCGAAATTGGAAAATCCACGTTATCCTCTTCGGAAAAAGGGACTTTTTTATTGTTGCCGTACACGCTCGAGCTCGACCCGAAGATGAACTTCCTGACATCATATTGCCGTGCCGCTTCGAGCATAGCAACTGTTCCGCTGATATTCACATCAGTGTAGAGCATCGGGTTCTCGATGGAAGGCCGAACACCGGCCCTTGCTGCGAGATGTACAATAACATCGATTCCCTGCCCAGCGACCTCGTTCATTGCTGCACTGTCTCTGATGTCGGCTTCTACCAGCCCGAAATTATCATGAGCAAGGCAGCTCTCGATATTTTGCCACTTGACCTTAGGCTCATAAAAGTCGTCGAAATTATCTACGCCGACAACCAGCCACCCGTCAGCCAGCAGCCTTTCACAGAGATGTGAACCGATAAAGCCCGCTGCGCCCGTCACTAATGCCTTCATTGCACGATAAC
>CAZFHM010000022.1:0-8403 GCA_964518825.1 uncultured Pirellulales bacterium | reverse complement strand
ACGATAACCCTGTTCAAATACCTTCTGTCTATGCACAGTAAACGATAACAGCTCCAATCAGCATAACGATAACGGCTACTAATCTCACTGTCGTTAGATTCCTCTCCTGCCACCATTGAAGTATCGCATTATACATCTGGTGTTTTACAATCAGCCCGGCAACTCCCGTAATCAGCAGCAGTATTCCGAAGCTCACAATTACACCCCTGACGCGGCACTGCATCGCGCCGAGCAGAAAAACAACAGCCAGAGCGATTCTCAGAACCGAAAGCGTGTACATCCAAAATGTATTATTGAAAAACCGCACAATCGGCCCCAGCAGTTCAGGCCGAAGTAAAAACAAAATACCTTCGACTACTATCAGCCAGCCGATTATGAAAACCGCGGTACGCATACAGTCTCCGCATCTAACCGCAAATTAAAACTAACCAGGGGATACTGTTTTTCTGCCTACACAGTGATAAGTGAAACCTGCTCTGCTGACATACTCAGGCTCATACAGGTTTCTGCCGTCGAATATCACTGGTTTCTTGAGCCTCGCCTTTATAGCTTCAAAATCCGGATTTCGAAATTCCTGCCAATCCGTCAGTATTACCAGCGCGTCGGCCCCGTCCAGTGCATCGTAGCCATTATCAAAAGTTTCAATTGCCCCTGCCGGCGCCTGCCTTGCCGCTGTCGCAGCCTCAGGGTCATAGGCCCTGACTTTTATTCCGGCTTTCACGAACCGCTCGACGCAGTAAATCGCCGGGGACTCACGTATATCGTCGGTCTTGGCCTTGAATGCTAAACCCCACACTCCTAAAGTCGTCTGCTTTTCGTTGCCTGCAAAATATTTCAGAACCTTCTCTGCAAATCTTGCCTGCTGTTCGGCATTTGCCTGCTGCGACGCCGCAGCGATTTGCATTTGCAGCCCATTCTCTTTACCGGTATGAATCAGGGCCCGAACGTCCTTCGGAAAACAGCTGCCCCCGTAGCCGACTCCGGCAAACAGGAAGCTGCGGCCTATTCGACCGTCACTGCCGATGCCCTGGCGAACCATTTCAATATCCGCCCCAACCTTCTCACACAAGTCGCTTAGCTCGTTCATAAAAGATATTCGCGTCGCCAGCAACGTGTTGTCTGCGTACTTTGTCATCTCCGCCGATGCCGGGTCCATGAAAATAATCCTGTTACCCTTACGCATAAACGGATTGCATATTTGCTTCATAATCTCGCGGACCTGCGGGCTGTCACAGCCGATGATAATCCTGTCAGGCCGCAGAAAATCTTCCACCGCCGCGCCTTCCTTGAGAAACTCGGGGTTGCTCACGTAATCAAAAGGTACGTTTGTCTTCGACTTGATAAGCTCGGTCGCCTTTTTATATGTCCCTACCGGAACCGTGCTTTTTGTTATGATGATTCGATAATCCGTCATAAGTTCCGCAATACCCTGTGAAACCGACAGGACAGCCGATATGTCCGCCGAGCCGTCCGGCGCCGAAGGCGTCCCTACTGCGAGATATATCAGCAGTGACTCTTCGACTGCTTCTTTAAGTTCGGTGGTAAAGTGCAGCCTTTTGGCCTTCTCGTTGTGCTGCACCATTTCCATCAGACCCGGTTCGTATATCGGTATGCGTCCGTTCTTCAATTGTTCTATTTTATCGCTGTTGTTGTCTACACAGATGATGCGATTACCCGCCTCTGCCAGGCAGCTTGCCGTAACCAGGCCGACGTAACCGATTCCAACTACACTGATATTCATGTGTGCGACTCCCGTTTTGCTTCTTGAATTATTCTATAATTTCTATCGAATCCGAATCCACCTCGACACTGGCCGCCTGTCCGAGCATATCCACCTTCAGTATCAGGCGTGCGCCGCTCTGGCTCTGCTGCACCACACCCTCGATGTCACGCAGCGGGCCAGCGGTCACCCGGCAGAGCTGGCCCTTCTTGATGTATTTATGCCTTTGCAGGACGGCCCCGGTTTGCAGCGCACGTTCAATTGCGGAAAGCTCTGTTACTAACTGCTGCGGGTCTTTCACCTCTATAAGAGAAGCTACTCGATTGGTCTTAAGTACTTCCACGCGCTGCTGCTCGTTGCCGCAGAAGAACAGATAGCCGCTGAACAGCGGTAGTAGAGATTTTATCCTCCTGCCGCGAATGTGCCGCACCTTCCATGTCATCGGCAGGAAATAGCTTACCTCCCGGCCGATCAAATCGTGTGCCAGCGCCTTCTCGTTTCGGCTCTTGGTATGTGCCACCCACCACTGTCCTACAAGCTCATTTAACGACTTGCCTTCAGGCCAGACAAACGGCGGATTTTCACTTACCTTAAGCAACTCTGACTCCCGAACTTACGCTTTGACAATCCTGCTCCTGCCTGACCGGACTGTCGCCGTTGCATTTCGCGTATCAACCACCAGCTTCGAATGCCTGACAATCCAGGCGTAGTCATAATCGCTGTGGTCCGTCGAAATCAATACGCAGTCATAACCCGAAAGCATTTTTGCCGATAACTTTTTACTGGCCATTTTCAAATTGTGTTGCCGCTGGCGATGCGTTCTCGGTATATACGGGTCGTTATAATCTACCCGGGCTCCTTTTTCCCGAAGCAATTCTATCAGCTCGATTGACGGCGACTCACGCAGGTCGTCGATGTCCTTTTTATACGCCAGCCCCAATACCAGCACCTTCGAGCCCTTCAGGCTCTTTTTATGATGATTCAATGCCTCCATCACTTTGGAAACTACATAGTGAGGCATACTCGTATTCACTTCACCGGCCAGCTCGATAAACCGGGTCGGCATCCCGTATTGCCGGGCCTTCCACGTCAGGTAGAACGGGTCGATAGGAATGCAGTGCCCGCCGAGACCCGGCCCCGGATAAAACGGACTAAAACCGAACGGCTTGGTGCTCGCCGCCCTGATAACCTCCCAAACGTCGATACCCATGCGGTCGAAAACCATTTTTAATTCGTTGACCATCGCGATATTGATGCACCGGTAAACATTTTCGACAATCTTACAGGCTTCAGCCGCTTCGAGACTCGATACCGGAACCATTTTTTCTATTGCGTGGGCATACAACTGCCGGGCCAGGTCACGGCATTTATTTGTGTACCCGCCGACTATCTTTGGAATCGTCCGTGTAGTGAAGTTTTTGTTACCGGGGTCTTCGCGCTCCGGAGAATACGCAAGATAAAAATCTTTTCCCGCTTTAAGACCGCTGCTCTCGAGTATGGGCGCCACCAGCTCACGTGTCGTACCCGGATATGTCGTGCTCTCAAATGAAACAAGCTGGCCTTTCCTCAGGTATCTGGCGATAGTCTGACTGCTTGCCACAATGTACTGCATATCCGGCTCGCGATTGGCCGTCAGCGGCGTCGGAACACAAACCAGTATCGCATCGACCGTCCGCAGCCGACTCATGTCGACAGTCGCCTTAAACAGGCCCGATGACACTATCTTTTTAACCTGCGAGTGGGGAATATGCTTGATGATACTCCGGCCGGAATTCAGAACCCGGACCTTCTTCGGGTCTATATCAAAACCTTTGACGGACAAGCCCGCCGAGGCAAATTCCCTCACAAGCGGAAGCCCCACGTAGCCCAGCCCTAAAACGCCTACTACTGCCTTTTTGTTTTTGATGCATTGTTGCAGCCCTGCCATATGTCAGATTTTCTCCAATAACGCCCTGCTGTGTAATGCGATAACCCGGCCCCTTTCACCGTCGCCGAGTCATTTCCTTAAGATACTTATAGACCATTAAGTCTATGGCCTAACTTGCCGAATGTCAAACAATTACGATTGTCCGGCCGGATATTTGCTGTTGACCAAACCCGATAATAACGCTATCATTCTTTTTTCGGCAGTAGTGGTAATTGAGCACAAATATTATAATTTGAGCTTTCCGGAATGACCAAAAAAAGAACCTCACCAGGCAAGAGTTTCAATATACTTTTCACATGCATTGGGCGGCGGGTTTCTCTGCTGAACTCCTTCAGGGCCGCTGCCAAATCGCTCAAAATTAAGTCCGAGATATTCGGCACAGAAACCACAAGCCTGAGCTCTGCTTTGCGGCTGTGCGATGATTTCTTCATTGTCAAAGCTGTTACCTCCAGACATTATATCACGCAGTTACTTTCTATCGTTAAATTAGATCGAATAAAACTACTTGTGCCGACGGTTGATTTGGACCTGAAGATTCTTGCGGTAAACAGGGAGAGATTCGCAAAACTCGGCTGCCAGGTTCTCGTCTCATCGCCCAACGTCATTGACATCTGTCAGGACAAACGCAAGACTTACCGGTTCCTCGTTAAAAACGGCTTCGACACGCCGCTCACTGTAAGCCCGAAAATAGCGTTGTCCAGCCGCCCTTTCAAAGGTCCATATTATATGAAGCCCTGGGACGGTTACGCCGCACGCGGAAACGCCGTCATCAAAAACCGCACAGACCTGAAATTCTATGCCAAAAGAATACCTAACCCTATCTGCCAGGAACTTCTCTGCGGGGACGAAATAACGTGTGATGCTTACGTCGATTTCGATATGAGCGTGCGATGCATCGTACCGCGAAAAAGGCTGGAAATACGCGCCGGTGAAGTCAGCAAAGCCCGGATTGTTAAAAACACACAGGTCATGAAGCTTGCAAAAAGCCTCGTCGAAAAGCTCGGTGCCGGGCCCGGCATAATTACAATACAACTGTTTTATACAAAAGACCATAAAATCAAATTCGTTGAAGTCAACCCCCGCTTCGGTGGAGGCATACCGCTGTCAATCAAAGCCGGCGCTAACTTCCCAAAATGGATATTGCAGCAGCTGACAGGCTGCAAACCACAGATACCTTTCGATGGTTTCAGGGACGGACTGACAATGCTCCGCTATGACGCTGAAGTATGGATTTGAGCTTTAACGGCAGGGACGTAAATGTTAATCGAGTTGAATATAATTGGACTGCAAAGGCCCGTAACATGGGTTTTGGAGTTCTGGCCCGTTTTGGCCGGCTCTTTTCTCGCGGCTTTGGCTGCAACTGCACTCTGTAAAAAAATTGCCGTCAAGTTCGGCATCGTCGATAAGCCTGACAACACCGTCAAGACACATAAGGAACCCATCGCTTACCTCGGTGGTATTGGGATGCTCGTCGGCCTTACCGTAGGTGTTATGACCGGCCTTGCCGTATTTAAAGGGGAACAGTTCAGCCGGGTTTTCAAATGGTTGATTGCAATTCTTGCCGGGGGGGGCATCGCCTGTTTCCTCGGACTTACGGATGATATCTTCGACATCAAGCCGTGGCAGAAAATCCTCGGCCAGGTAGCGGCCGCCATGGTCCTTGTCTTTGCAGGAGTAACCCCGGACATATCCCAGATAACCGCGTTCCTGCATCTGTCTCTGTCGCCGAAATTTGAAATGGTTGTTCAGGGCGGCATCGTTATTTTCTTTGTTCTTGGTGCGACCAATTCCCTCAACCTGCTTGACGGCCTCGACGGCCTGTGCGCAGGCGCCACCGCAATTATCACTCTGGCTATGCTTATACTGGCCACGCATCTGGCCACCTGGGGATTCAGCGAAGTCGGCGACCCCGTCAGAATTATCCTCTGTCTCGGACTGGTTGGAGGCGTCTTTGGCTTTCTCCCATTTAATCGTTATCCCGCAAAAATCTTTATGGGCGACGCAGGCAGTATGCTGCTTGGTTTCATGGTCGCCGCGTTGATGATGCTTTTTGCCGAGTCAATACCTCGCTGGTGGATGGCCGCGGTCGTCGTTTTCGGACTGCCCATACTCGATACCGCCACAGCCCTGGCCAGAAGATTGCTCAACAAAAGACCTCTGTTCGTATCAGACCGCGGACATATTTACGACCAGATGCTCGACCGCGGCATCAGCCTGAAAAAAACCGTCGCAATCTCTTACCTGCTTACCGCCTTCTACGCTGTGTTCGGTGTCGTGATGGCCGTCACCACCAAAATCAGAACCGTTTACGCATTCTTTATCTATGCGGCTTTGTTTATCCTCTCAGGTCTGATTATTTGGAAAAATGGTTATCTGAAAATGGAAGGACTGCGAGGAAAGCTCCCCACAAAAAGTTAGCGGCTTTGGCAAGCCTGCAGGTCGGCCAGCCATGCCTCTAAAAGTGACAGCTCTTCACGGCCCACAACTGCCATACTCACAAGCTTCTCGTAGCAAATCCGCAGATTTTCTGCGGTATCGGCCGGGCCTGCTTTAAGCTTCAGGCCCGCCAGCTCATTCACTATCCTCTTATTATTCAAGTACCCCGGCACTTCATCCTCGAAGTCCCGCATCAGGTTATGCTCGTTCCGCTCCTGCCGCATCGTCGCACTGTCGAACAGGACCGGCCATCCGTTTTCCTGTCCAATCCGCTGTGCTACGAAACTGCGCCATATATCCGTCATCCGGAAAGAGCAATGCGCCGGCAGGTACATCAGCGGATATGCCTGCGGCCACCACGAGGTATTCTGGCTGTTAAAAGGACAGAAGCTCCCCTGCCCGAACGCAACCTTCCTGTCACCTCTGAACCTTACCGGCAGCGGCATCACCAAACGATACACCGCATCGACATCCGGGTTGTCGTCAGCCAGATTCTGCTGAATCGGACACTCTACCACCGAGGTATTCAACGATTCGTACTGCGGCACTTCTCGTCCGAGCTCTTCTAATGGATAGCCGCGAGGCCATATATTTTCTTCGCTGAAATACCTGTATACATTGACCCAGCCTGCCGAATTACAGACCGCAGCTTCCTGTTTGAGCTGCCGCTTGAGCCAGAACCCATCCAGCGGAATATTATCATCGTCCGTTTCGACTATTACCGACGCCCCGCCTGCCATCGCCATAAGGTATCCGATGTTTTTTCTTGCGTAATGCCGCGTCGGGCATTTTTGCGCGAACTCCAAATCGAGCTGTTTTTGACTCTGGAGACCGTAAAAATCGCACCCGTCCAGTTCGAAGTCTGCCGGGCTTGCCTGGTCACCGATAAGCACAAATCTCCAGCCCTGCTCACGGCATCCTTCTGCGAGCCGCTGCAGCACATCGTTAGGCCCTGCTATCGAAGTCACTACTAAATATATTTTCTCTTTCATAATGACTATGACGGTTTACAGCCGGCCCTTCAATCTTCTCAAAAACAATGCAAACAGATTTTTGAACGAGTCCAGCAATACCGCTGCGTTTACGTTTTCGCTCGGCCGTCGATAATGTATCGGCACTTCAACCACCTTCATTTTACGGCAATACGCTTTTATTTCCGTCTGGAAAAAATGCCCCTTCGAGCGAATCCCTTTTTCCAGCACCTCCGCCAGCGACTGCCGTGTAAACATCTCGAATCCGCTGGTCATATCGGCCAGTCCCGTCCCCAGCAGCAAGTTAGCCAGAATCGTACCGCCCCTGCTGATAAATCGTCGCCGCCACGGGCTGTCCGTAAAACTGCCTCCGGCGCAGAACCTGCTGCCGAACACGCAGTCGAAACCTTCTGCCATTTTCTCGAAGAACTGCGGCATCTCGTCAGGCTGATGACTGAATCCCGCGTCTATCTCCAGTATCCAGTCGCACCCTGCCGCCAGGGCCTGGTTATATCCTTTGATATAAGCGTCCACCACACATTTATCTTCAGGAGCCCAAACGACCTGCAACTGTTTTGTTTCTTCGGCCAGCTTTCTTAGCAAATTTACGGTCCCGTCCTTACAGCTATTATCGAATACAACAAAAAAGCTGACCCGCCCGAATCCGCCGCACTTACTTAACACAGCCTTAACAAACTCGACAGCCGTATCCTTCTCGTTAGCCATCGGGCAAACAATTCCGAGGTGTATATTGGAAAACCTGGAATCATTTTTAACATTACCCATGCCGACTACCCGCCAGTATCCTCAGGTATTCCGTATCATCTTCGAAGCACATCGCGCCCTCATACGCTGCCGGCAGCAGTATTGTGTCACCGCCGCAGAAACCGATGCCCTCTTGCCCGTGGGCCTCAAAGTGCCCTGTTCCATTTAATATCATCACGACCCGCATCTGCCCCGCCGCTTCAAGTCGCTCGCATCCTTTCGTTTGATGACCTTTATCGATAATAAAATATTCACACTCAACCAGTCTTCCTACTGTCGTCACCGGCAAATCGTTCGCACTTTTACCGAAGTGGATACTCTCGAGCGCATCTTCTATATGCAGTTGCCTGGCCTTGCCATGCTCATCCACTCTGTTCCAGTCGAATACTCTGTACGTCGTATCCGAAGGCAGTTGAATCTCTGCTATCAGCAGCCCCGCTCCTATCGCATGGGCCGTCCCCGAGGGCAGGAAATGACACTGTCCCGCCTGTACCTCGACCTTATTCAGAAGCTCTTCGACATCACCTTCTTTAATCGCCGCGGCGAACCGCTCTTTTGTTACAGTCTCTTTAACTCCCTTATAA
>CAZFHM010000021.1:0-18445 GCA_964518825.1 uncultured Pirellulales bacterium | reverse complement strand
TGGATGCAGTTTTACAACATCACCAACCACATACCACAGCGGCACTAAAAGCGGTTATGCTTCTGGCAGGACCGCAACGTGGAATGGAATCAGCCAATCATTATTGGGCAAGATGACTGCCGGCAAGACTTATATCCTTACTTACTGGGTAAGACTTGAAAACGCTTCAGGCAACGGCGAAACAATAGGGGCAACTATTTCGAAAACAGACAGCAGCGGCACCCATTACTCTCAAGTAGGCTCGTCAATG
Organism: uncultured Pirellulales bacterium; assembly: GCA_964518825.1. Lineage (GTDB taxonomy): Bacteria > Planctomycetota > Phycisphaerae > Sedimentisphaerales > Anaerobacaceae > JBBABK01. The sequence continues at coordinate 18,195 of CAZFHM010000021.1, read as the reverse complement.
GTATTTAATAACGAATGGACGCCGATATCAGGTTCATATACTCTAACAGTCAACGGGACATTAACGAATCTGCTGCTTTACTTCGCAGGTCCTGCGGCAGGAGTAAATTATTATCTGGATGATGTAAATGCAGTGCTTTATGAGCCGCCGACGCCCGGCACCGAAGCGAGCGGCCAGGTGAACTTTACAGATGTTTATCAGAAACTCGAAGGTTTTGGCGCCGACGGAGCCTGGTATGAAGGCTGGCTTACAGCTCACCCTGCCAGAAATACAATTTACGATATTCTGTTCAAGCAATTAGGGCTTGATATTTACAAGGTTAGAAACTGCTATCAGGTGGACAGCGGCGCGGCTTCTTATATAGCCAACACAAAAGAAATAGTTCAGCAGGCCAAAAGTCGCAATCCAGCCCTGAAAATCATGCTTACAGCCGGCTCGCCGCCGGCCAATCTTAAAAGTAATAACGATGTAAACGGTTTTCCACAGCCCGGGACGCTTAAAAAAGACGCCAACGGCGTGTATATGTATGAAGGCTATGCAAACTGGTGGGCAACAAGCCTTGCAGCCTATGAAAGCAACAGCATACACCCCGATTATATAAGTATGCAAAACGAGCCGGATTTCGAGGCGCCTTATCAGTCCTGTAAATTTCTGCCCACGGAAACTTCAGATTACGCCGGCTACGACAAGGCCTTCGAGGCGGTTTATCAGAAATTATATTTGCAAATGGGCCCGAACATGCCGAAATTAATTGCGCCCGATACGATGGGCTTTGGCGGCTCGAAGGCATATATTCATACTCTTATAGACGTCAATCACGTTTACGGCTTTTCGCATCATCTTTATACCGACGGCGACTTCAATTTTCCTGATAGTTTCATTCCGGCAATGCAGGGCTATGGCCAGAAATACGGCTATAAACCGCTTTTTGAAACCGAATATGCGAACTTGAACGGAAATACTGACGACTTTACAGAGGGGATAACCAATGCTCGCCATATTCACAACTGCCTCGTTTATGAGGGCGTATGTTCTTATTTCTATTGGAACCTGTTTTGGGGAGACAGCGGCGGTCTTGTAACGCTTATTCGGCCCTGGGGACCGAACCCGACATATACAGTCAATCCGGCTTATTATGCCGTCAAACATTACGCAGCATTTACCGACCCGAACTGGTATCGAGTCGGGGCATCGACAGACTCCAACGGCCTGCGGATATCGGCTTTCAAAAGCCCGGACGATTCAAACCTGACGGTAGTAATTATCAATGTTTCGCCCACAGTCGATATAAATCTGTCGCTTTCATTGAACAATTATCATTCGTCGGCTTCGGCAATTTATCAAACCAAATTAAATTCGAACCTTGCTTACACTGGGACATTTAATGAATCGAGCCGGTTATTTCTTCCGCATCAGTCAATAACAACAATCAGCCTCGGGACGCCGGCGGCCTGCAATACTGTTTGGACGCAGCATTTTGGTATGGAATCAGACCTCAATCAGGATTGCTACGTTGATTTGAAAGACCTCGATATTATGGCTAATAATTGGCTAAAAAACAATTGCGGAAGCTCAAATAATTGCAGCGGGGCTGATTTTGCGCCGGTCGACGGCACTGTAAATTTCTTCGATTTCAGCAGCTTTGCAGGTCAGTGGATTCAGTGTAATAACCCAACGGATGCGAATTGCTCTTGAAAATATGAATTAAATAACCTATAATATCAAAAGGAATTTAATATGGTTATTAAGTCTTATTCTGTCAAGCAATTCGTCGTAATCCTGCTTTTAGCAGCCTCGCTTACTTCTTTTTGCGGCGCAGCCAATCTGCTTACAAATCCGGGGTTTGAAACGGGCAACACCTCCGGCTGGTCGCCTTTCGGATGCAATCTGTCTGCGGTTAGTGTTTCACATTCCGGCAGCTACGGTTGTCTGGCGAACAGCAGGTCGGGCGCTTGGAGTGGCCCGAGCCAGATTCTCACAGGTAGTATTAACGACGGAGATACCTGTACCATTTCGGTATGGGCAAAGCTCCAAAACGCTTCTTCCGCAAATGTTAAAGTAACCATGCTGCAGAAAGATGATGATGACGAAACAAAGTATCATCTCATTAACACTGCAACAGTTGGCGACGACGGCTGGACAAATATCTTAGGTTATTTTACGCTCGACGTAAACGGCACCCTGACAGAGCTGCGAATGTATGTCGAAAAACCGGACCCCAATGTGAATTTCTACATCGATGACGCCTCCGTCATAGTGACAAGCACCAGCGATTGGGAGACAGAGGCAAACGAGAGAATCGAGCAGATTCGCAAAGGCGACTTTCGCATAACCGTCGTCTCTCCTGAAGACCCTTGTATTGCAGTGCCTGATGTCAACGTTCAGGTCATACAGACGCGGCATCAATTCGCATTCGGCTCAGAGATGAGCTGGCAGCAGATGGACAATACCCGCTATCTGAATTTCTTCAAAGACCACTTCGAATGGGCCGTGATGGGCAATGCCTCGAAATGGTACACAAATGAACCTGCCGAAGATTACGTTACTTATCAACAGGCGGACAGAATCTATAACTGGTGCAGTGCGAATAACATCAAGATGAGGGGACATTGTATTTTCTGGGCATCGGAAAATATGGTCCAGGACTGGATAAAAGCTTTATCTTATGCTCCCCTGCCGGCTACGAGTGACTTGCGAACTGCGGTTGAAGACAGGCTGGACAGCGCGGTTAATCACTTCAAAGGCAAATTCCTGCATTGGGACGTCAATAATGAAATGTGCAATAATTCATTCTTTGCCGACAGGCTCGGCTTTGATATTCGCCCCTGGATGTTCCAGGCTGCTCACGCCATCGACCCGGACTGCCTGCTATTCCTTAACGATTATAATGTTATTAACGGGGGCTATAATCTCAATACTTTCAAACAGATGGCCTACGACCTTGCTGCCCAGGGTGCTCCAATACACGGCCTTGGTGTCCAGTGTCATATGAGTACCGGCTTCAATCCTGCCACTATAAAGGCCAGATTCGACAGCGTTGCCGAAGTTAATCTGCCTATATGGATAACAGAATTCGATATCAGTCAGCCCGATGAAAATATAAGGGCTGATGAGCTGGAAGATTTTTATCGTATAGCATTCAGCCACCCTTCAGTCGAAGGTATTCTGATGTGGGGATTTTGGCAGGACTCACACTGGCGGGAAAACTGCTACATTGTAAATTCCGACTGGAGCCTCAACGCCGCAGGCGAAAGATATGAGACTCTTATGAATGAGTGGACCACAAACGGTTCGGCTGTCACCGATAGTAACGGCAACGCCGATTTCAGGGGCTTTCATGGTACTTACGAGGTTATTGTTACTCCTGCCGGTGCTGATTCAGAAGTGCATACCATAGAGCTGGCCGATTCGGCCGGAACAAGTCAGTTCATACTGCAAATCGGAACCGGAACACCAGCCGACTATAACGCTCCCGTGCTGGATCCGTTTACCTGGCTGTCGCCGCCACAGGCCGTTGCAGCCGATGCGATTTTGATGACTGCTCCCGAGGCGAATGATATCAGCGGCGTACAGTACTACTTCAACAATGTCACTGACCCTAACCACGACAGCGGCTGGCAGAAAAGCCCCTTTTATGCCGACAGCGAACTCAAACCAAATACTCATTATTCATACCGGTTCAAAGCCCGAGATAAGTCCATCTTTAAAAACGAAACACCTTACCTGGACACAGTAACCGTACTAACACCCGGCAGCGGCGGTAATATCATTGCAAATCCCGGCTTCGAATCAACAACCACAACAGGCTGGACCACGTGGGGCTGTGATTTGACCGCCGTAACGGACCAGGCTCATTCCGGCAATTACAGCGGATTAACCGAAGTGAGGACCCAGACATGGCAGGGCTTTGTGCAGGATGTTACCGACAGGGTGATTGACGGTAAAACTTATCAATGCTCCGCCTGGGTGAGGCTGGACAACAGTACGGGCGAAACCGTATCAATTTCTGCCAAACAGGTGGACGACGGGGGCACAAACTACCACTTCATAGATTCAACTGCGGCATATAACGATAGATGGGTCAATCTGGAAGGCCAGCTTACTTTAGATGTCAATGGGACGCTTGGGAATCTTAGCATATACATCAGCGGCCCCGCGCCGGACGTAAATTTCTATCTCGATGACTTAGTCGTAAAGACCGACCCGGTCAACTGCTCCGATGTCCAGCAGTTCGGTTTTGATATGGTCTCCGATATAACCGGCGACTGTTATGTAAATCTCCTGGATGCCGAAGTATTGGCTGATTACTGGCTTCATACAGACTGTGCCGGACTGGACGATTGCATGGACGCGGACCTTGAGCCGGACGGCGACGTCGATTTCGTCGATTACAGTGATTTTGCCGCCGGCTGGCTAAGCTGCAACAATCCACAGGACGCAAATTGCATTCATCTCTGGTAACAAAAGAAAAAACGCCCTCGCCCCTAAGGGCAAAACGCGCTTTTTTCAGTCAATTCGTAATACTTCTACGAATTATTTCCTGCGACGAAGCAGCAGTCCTCCAAGGCCGAGCAGAGCAATCGTCATCGGCTCAGGGGTCAATACAGCATTATCGAAATACATCTCAGGCGGAGCTCCGCCGCCAGTGTTAAGAGAGAAAATAATCTCAATGTAGCCGGGGTCAGGAGTGATTTGAGACTTGTAAGCGGAATAATCTATCGTTACTGTCATTGTCCGCTCAACCGAACCCTCCTGCCAATAGAAATTCCAGGGGTCGGCTGGTGGAACAAAACTCTGCCAGCCGGCACCGGAAGCATTCAGTGAAATTTCAGAAATTTGGCTGTATCCTGCAGTAACGGTTCCATCATTTGCTGCAACAGAAAAATCTATTGAAAAAGTGTCATTGGCCATAAACTCATCCATTAGGCCGACATTCTGCAAACTGAGAGTAAACTCAAAGCCTGATTGAACGACCACTCCTGAATAATTGTCCCGTGTAACACCTACAGTCTGACCGGGGGTTATACCGGTCCAGCCGTCGTTGCTGTATTCCCAATTACCTATGACAACCTCTGCGTAAGTAAGGCAAGTAAAAGATGAGATAAACAAAAGTAATAAAATCCTCCTCATACTCTGCTCCTCTCTTCTGCAAAGCAGGCTCACGCTAAATGCCTGCCTGAATGAGCAGGGAAAATTCACAACTTCCCTGAAACAAGAAACGCCGCCAAAACCTTACGGCCCTGGCGGCGTCTTACGTCTAACATAGTACAACTTTTACAGTACGGCTTATTTCCTGCGACGCAGGAACAGTCCACCAAGACCGAGCAGAGCAATTGTCATCGGCTCTGGAGTCAGAACCACGTTGTCGTAGTACGCGGTGTTGTGTATACTGTCATTATTGGTCAGGAAGATAATCTCCACGTAACCGGGGGTTGGCCCCATCGCCGCCAGGGCAGCTGAATAATCAACCACATAGTGCCTTGATAAGGTACCGGAACCTGCCCAGAATCCAATCTGATCATCCGCCATAATCTGCGCCCAACCCCAGCCCTCGGCATTAAGTATAATGCCGTTGTTATACCAGCCGCCGTCATCGTTGAGGTTTGGAACTGCCACATCGAACTCCAATGTCGTGTTGGCAAGAAAATCACTCGTCTGACCGTTGCCCGATATCGAGTAGGCAAGAGTAAGTGCATACCCATCCTTAATCATTTCCAAACTTTGGCTTCCTCTTGTAACGCCTATAGTGCCCGCCGCATATTGTGCAGGCAAAGTCTCAATGGCTACCTGGCCGCCGTCCCAGTCAATCCAGCCGTCACCGCTGGTGGGCATACTTTCCCAGTCACCAATAACTGTAGCACCGTATCCCATGCTTGCTAACGCTGCAAAAATTAAAATACTGATTAACTTTTTACTCATAACATGCTCCTCCTATTCAATTTTGAAGCATCTCATTTTCTCATTGTTTCATAATGTTGTGAACAAAACACATTTTCCAGACAAATACCCAAACTCTGACTGCGTCTGGCATCTGCCCGACTTGGGCCTTGATGATTCTGAGCATCTCCTCTTCGGTCTTTTGGTCTTCACTGAAATGCTCGGTGCGTGCCCTCCTCTTCATAAAGGACACTCTCAAAGCCACAACAATCTAAGGATGCGGAGTCTCGAAACGCTTCAGTTTCCTTATCTATAAATTACCACTATGGCTAATCTTAGTCAACTCTTTTTTACCCATTTTTTCAGGTTCAACCGGTATAGAGGTGCTAAAAACGCCGGTTTCAGCATAAGGAACCTTGTTTTTAAGCTAAAAACTGACATAAAACGCCCCTCGACAAAAAACACCCTGTTAAAAAAAATAACCGTTCATTAACCTTTTTGTCCCCCATTTCTTTAGCACCTATAGCCCCCCAACTTCGATAAAAGTAAAGCCCTTTCTAACCGCCCGATAATTTAGTGATACCGATACAGCCTGACACGCTGTATCCCGAATCCGCCAAACGGCAGCCGTACATGCCTGCCCTGGTGGTTCTCGTCGCCGTTGAGCCATCGACCTCCAACCCATTGGCCGTTCTCGTAGCTACCCTCCTGAACGTTTACTATCCCTGTAATGTCTTGCTGCGATGCGTTGGCAGCAAAAGTAACTATCAAACCACTGCCGGCAATCACGTACTCATCAGGTCCGGTAGCAATAATGATACCGCCCGCCTGCGGCCAAACCTCGGCGTCCTTTGGCCCGCTCGACCAGGCCCACGTGTAATCGTGAGAAGCCTTGAGGGTGTATTGACCCAGCTTCACTTCGTCGGTCTGGTTTTCCTTATCCAGCAAAACCCCGGCCGTCATACCTTTGCCTTGTTTTTCAAGAATCAGCGGCGCCAACTGGGAAAGGACCGCGTAGCTTTGTGCAATCGGAGCACTGTCGGGCTCGGCAGTACTATCTATCCCAAACGGCGAAAATCCCATCGCATCGTATTGGCCAATCGCGAAGAGCGCTTTGGCCCCGGCGTCGGCGTCATTCTTCGCTTCGGGTATAAACAGCGGATTTCCGCTGCGGTGGTATTGCTCACACCAATGGGCAAAATTCGGGAAGTATATATCAGGCGAGAGGAAATCAATCTTCGGCGCAGCAGCCCGCCAGACGTCCATCAGGTGCGGCAGCGGCCCGGCGCTTGGATATTGTCCGGGTTTATAGTTCGGCCGAATCAGCGCCGCGTTGACAAACATCGGCAGATGGTATTCCGCCTTACCCGCCTGGGTCACATAATTAACATACCGGCCAAAGTGCCACGCCATGAAGATTTCATCCGTTGCCAGTCCTTCGCCGAATACTTCTTCCCAGGTTCCGTTGGTCTTATGGCCCCCTGCCGCCCATACATCACGAAACTCAGGTATCAAAGTCTCCTTATGTTCTACAAGATAATCCATTAATTCTTTCGGCACCGGCTGAGCGAAGGCTTCGTTTGCGGCATCGCTATGGTCACGGGCATCTGTCAACATCCCGATTTCATTTTCAACCTGCACCATAACAACCGTATGCTCCTCGCCGTCCGCTTCGCGAATATACCTCATCAATGCGGCAAACGCACGGGCATCGGCATCACGACCAGCCTGGCTAAATGGTGACAGAATTTCCAATGCCTTTCCGTCTTTCAGCCGAGCTCTGGAAAAGCGCTGCTGGTCGGTTTTGACCCAGCCCGGCGCATAGCAGGACATACTGTTCTTGTAGCTTCCAAACCAAAGCAAAACCAGACGCAGATTGTGACTCCGTGCGCCTTCTATCAATCCATCAACCAGCGTGAAGTCGAATTTACCTTCCTGAGGCTCGAGTAATTCCCAGTACACAGGCACAAGAACTGTGTTAAGATTCATCCCTGCCAGCTTCGGCCAGACAGGCTCCATATAACCCCGACCGGAAGCACTTGAGTTGTGCAGCTCACCGCCGAGTATCAGGTATGGTTCCCCGCCCACCATTAACTGGGTGGCGTCCCCGACTTGTCGGGGTTTGTTCAGGTGCGGTATGTCATTGTCGCGAGTCTCTGCCGACAATTCGACATTGCCGATGATTACTGCAAGTAACAATGCAAGGACGAGGTGATTGAATATGGTTTTATTCAGCATAGCAAATGGTCCTCAAAATTATATTTTCGAGTTTGCCACATATTATTTGGTTAGCTGGTTGCTGTCAACTCTCGCCAAAGGCCAAACATTGACAGGCAGGGCATACGGGTATTATAGTACGTTTTTAAAGTGAAGCGCCCGTAGCTCAGTAGGATAGAGCGTCGGTTTCCTAAACCGAAGGTCACAGGTTCGAGTCCTGTCGGGCGTAGTTATTCTTCCTCGGTGATACTCGCTTTGAGCCCCGCGTTTGCCGTGATATGATAATTGTTCACTCGTTATCCACTCTATCCGATTGCACAACACGAAGTAGTTCTTCTTCCGCATCTTTCGACCACATTCCATTATTCAGCTTCTGTGCAACGCGAGGGTATTTTTCTTTCATATCCGCTAATTTTACCAGCGGCAGATTTTCCAAATGCGGATAAACAACAATCTTACCGGCCATTGTTTGGTTCTCCACCGCACGGATACCTTCAACAGCCCCCGCTATTCCGCTGACCGCATCCACACAACAGTCCGTATCCAGTTGTCCGGCCCGCAGTTTTTCCAAAACGACCTTCATATCAGACAGGCGCGAGCCGCTGGAGCCGAACATGAAGCATTTATTGGCGATATACCTGTCTAAATCTATTTCCTGCCTGACCATCACGGGGATGCCTGCGAAAAGATTGATTAGCGACCCTTCCGCACCGTCTCTGACAGCCTGTGCAACCAATGAGCCGACAGGAGCCATAATTACAAAATAGCTGAACCCGGCCTGTGCAGATTCATTTTCCGGGTTGATAAGAGATAATTTCACATCTTTTTCTTTTGCGACAGCACATGCTTTTCGCTCCAGGGATTCCAGCCGTTCGTTATCGATATCCGCAGCGGTAATCGAAATACCTTCTATGCCGCAACAGAGTAATCGTATCGTGTGCATCTGTCCCATCGGCCCCGCTGCACCGATGATAAGTGCTTTGTCATTCTTTCGAATCTCGCCGGTTGCGGGGATATGTTCGTAACTTTCAGAAGCATCATTGCCGGTCGTTCCAATCCATCGAGTCCGGCCGTAATGCACCCGCCCGATTCCAACGGAAACTCCCCGTGCAATCTTCTGTCCTCCAAGAACAATGTTGATAATCCCCCCGGCAGCCAGCTTATCGTTTAACGATTCTATCGAAGTCGGATTAGAACCGAAATAGACGATATCATCGAATCCTTCATCGGGCAAAGACCCCAGGGCGTCAACTCGAACGGTATCAATCGCCGGATTAGCAAGTGTTTCAAAGCGGTTGTTACTATCACAATAAACGTTAATTGAGGCCGGTTTGCCTTCGGGTGAAAAACTCTCTTTAAGTCCTTTAATATCTCTTCCCGCTTCGGCCACAACCAATAGTTTTCCACCCGGCAGAATCGTATTTCGCTCCTGCGTGGTATAGGAACTTTCCACACAGGCCCACGGCTCGACCAGAGCAAGCGATGAAGCACTTAATCCTTTTTCGACGGATATCAGGGAGCTTTCATCACGCTGCGGGTCTATAATAACCCGCTCATCCATAAGAACGTACTGCTGCAATGCCCCTTCAAAATTATACCCGAACGCGGCGTTTGATTCGGCAGTCTTTAACCATCGATAGTCCGCCTGGACCAGTACACGCTCGCCAACCCGATGACGTGACACCTTTTCTCCGGCCGCTACGATTGTGCACAACGTTTCATGTCCGGCAACAGTAGGTTGTGAGCCCGGCTTATAACTGGGAACCTCTTTTAGAATCTTTTTATCAATTCCGGAAACTACTTTACCCTTTCGGGGATGTTTATCGAACTGTTTGAGCAATTTTAAATCCGAAAAACACAAACCAACGGCTTCCACACGCGCAAGTATCTGATACGGTCCGGGTGCATATACCTGCTTATGGGTGTTGAGCTTCGCTTGGCCGGCTCCGACCAATTCTATTGCATCCTGTATTGAAGGTATCTGCATAAGTTCAGTGATGATACTATAACAGCGTTTCTCAGACAAGATTCAGCCACTTCTTTGCCTTTACTTTCCACATCAGCTTTACGACAAGCGTCATTATCGGGCGATTTCGGGTGTTCGGATGTCCATTGCAGTCAAAAAATAAATGTCGCAGTCATTCGTTTTTTCGCATTTGTGTCTTAGACTTTATAGGGAAACAGTACAACAAGTTTAACAGTGATTTTTGCGGCCTTTACGGCCCCTTTACACGGAAGAAAGCTTATGATTCACGAATTATCGGACGAATGCCTTTTCGTCGGTCTTACCGACTACGCAACGCTGAGTAAAGAGATGCAGCATGTCAACGAAGTCCTCGAGAAAAACCCCAGACGTCACGTAATAATGGACTTTTCGCAAATACACATGCTGATGTCCGCACATCTGTCCAATCTCATGATACTGCACAATCTGCTCGAGGAAAACGGCCATATGCTGGTCCTTTGCCACGTATCATTTGAAATCAAGTGTGAATTCACCGCCTGCGGTCTGCGGGATATTTTTAATTTCTCCGACGATAAGTATAAAGCCATGGAAAAGCTGGGGCAGAAAGTATAAGTGACAAAAATCGCCTTGCGAGTTGCCTCGGACAGTATCGAACGGTGACAGGCGCTTAGAGCTTGACCTTAATTCCCTTTGCACGGTATTCCGCGGCAAAATCCTTCAGGTTTTGAATCAGCATATCGAGCTGCTCGGTATTCTCCAGCAGGTTTTCGTAGAGTCGCCCGTCATTAACAAACTTTGCTGCCGTACCGTCACCCGAATTGATCTTCTCGGCTATCATCCGTAACTGGCGTATCGTTTCAGTCAGCTCTTCAGCGGTTTCGTTGGCGGTGCCGGAGAACTGTTTCAGGTCTTCGAGTACGTCCGCAGCTTTGGCGGTGACTTCGGAGAGGTTATCGAGAGTTTTCTGAATGTTCTGCTTGTTTTGCTCGTTGCCGACAATGTCGTTCGCATTGCGCATAAGGGTATCGAGGCCGGTCATAAGGTCATCCAGCTTCTTCTGACTCTCTTCAGGGAAGAATTCGCTGGCCATACCCGTCGAACCCTGCAGCTCCATGCCGTTAACAAGATAAACGGTCTCCGGTCTGTTCGGATCCGCCGGCTCCAGAGGCCTGTCAGGATTAACATTCAGTTCAATATAGCTGCTGCCCAGCCCCCGGGTTATCACCTTTATGTCCACATTCGACGGTATATTCTTATAACTTTTCTCGATGCTCAGAACGCACATTGTCTGATAGTAGGTTTGGCCGGAACGATTGTCGAAGCGGGGTTCGGGCGGCATGACGTCGGTCACCCGTCCGATTTGATAGCCGCAGAACCTGACCGGTGTGTCGCTCTGGACACCCTGGGCCGTCGGGAATTTTGCAAAAACCTGGAATGAGCGAATCTCGGTCAGTGCGCCGGGCAAATCCTGAAACATGAATATCAGCCAGACCAGGGCGCACAATGCAATGATTACAAATACACCTACCGTGATATTTCTCCAACGCTGAGTGGTTTCATAGTCACTCACTTTGGGGCCCTTTCAAATCGTTTCCGCCTTCAATAAAAAGCTCCCGTATTGCCCGCAGGGGATAGCCGCTTTTATTGAGTTTCTTAATCAGCTTGATTCTCTCTACCGCCCCGGTATCAAACATCCTGCGTCCCGTGTCGGTTACCTCGGTCGGTTCAAGCAGCCCGACCATCAGGTAATATTGCAGACTTTGCCGCGAAATGCCAGCTTTTTTTGCCGCTTTGCCTATGGGCATTAGAACCTTTCTGTCGTCCACATTCTCACTCCGGCAAAAGCTTTTGAACAGGTTAATCTCTTCGTCGGCCGCTGCGCCCGGCAAGTGCCACCAGGGAATCGGTTATCATCGCAAGCGTAAGTTTTTTTACCGCATCAGCGGGGCATGTCGCCCCATTTATCTTTTTCGGCCAATTTGAACCGACCAGTACAACATAATCGAATCCGGGCGGTATCTTTGCCAAATTGAGCCGAAAGGCCTCACGGACCAGACGCTTGAGCCGGTTGCGGACAACTGCGCTGCCGCGGGTCCTGGCGACCGATATGCCTATTCGGGCCTGTTCGGTGTCGTTAGCTGACGCATAGACGACAAGCAGCCTGTCGCCTGCGCGTGCGCCGATGCCAATCACATGCCTAAAATCATGATTGGTAAGCAGTCTTTTGTTCTTTGTAAAAGAAGACATTTTTAATGGCCGGCCGGCTTCTAATTTCTTTAAGCGGTTCGCGGACTACAACCCAGCCAATTGTATCCCATCGGCTTTTTGCCGACGGCTGTGGGATGTGGAGCTTCTGGAAAAGACGAGAGCCGAATATCCCTCCCAGTATGACCACGCCGAACAACAAAACTGGATTGAGATGTAATTCTGCGCCGCTGACTGAAGAGAGTATCTCGGCCATCACTACTCCGATTAACCTGCCTGCTGAAGTAACTTACGCACCAGTCGAAGCGTGCATACTATCAGCTTTTTGCTGCCTTGACAATACTTCGGCGCTAAGGCTACGGTGCACCGCCTGGCAGTCGAGTACACCAAGCAGCGTACTGTCCTGACTGCCGGCAACTACCGGTAAATGCTCGAGGCGCATCTGCCTGGCCTTGTCAAGGGCGTCAGACAGGGGCATATCCGGCCTGATACTTGCTATCACAGGCTCAGCTATGTCCAGTGCCACCAGCCATGTATTGAGTTCCTGAGTGCTGAATGTCTTGCGAATACCGTCCAGCGTAATCGCACCGACGAGCTGCTTGTCTTTGTCGGCAACAGGATAGTAATAAGAGTCGGTGTTACTGACCACATCTATTACCTCGGTCAGCGGCGTACCGGCATCTACCGTCGGAACAGTCTTACTCATCACATCAGCTACTGTATAGGTCTTAATCAAATCCTCTTCGGTAATATTAGCACCGATTTCACCGGCTTTGCCGATTGCTATACGGGTTCCGATAGGCCCGATGATTTCGAAGAATATCGTGGTGGCGCAGATAGTATTGAGTATAAGAACCGCGACATCGCCGCCCTGCTGGCCAAAAGACTTGAATTGTCCCGAGGCCAGCATCGCCAGGCCGATAGCAACTCCAGCCTGTGATAAAATACCCAGGCCGAGATAATTTCTGATTATCCTGCCCTGACGGGATATCACGGCCCCGACAAACGAGCCTCCAATCAGCCCTGCAGTTCGACAACCAGTGTAAACCAGCCCTATAAGCCCCATTTTCGGCAGCAGGCCTATATGCAGATTGGCCCCTGCCAAAAAGAAAAAGATAATGTAAACGGGCATCGAGATGAATTGTATAGCCTGGTAGGCCTTGCGATTCGAAATAGGGAAAAGATTCACATAGGTCATCCCGAGCGCCAAATTTGCCAGAATCAGCGAGCAGTTAAAATACTGGGCGAGGCCGGCACAAAGAAGAACCGCGCCTAATGAAACGGACAGTATACTTTCCTGTGAGAGGAGCTTTCTGCTGAAATATCCGGCAGCGGCGCCTATAGCGACGCCGATCGCGATGGCCCCGATTATTTCAACGGCAGGAACGACAACAAGGTTTGCGACCGATGCACTCTTTCCTGTAAAGAGAATTTCCGCCAGAGCTGCGGCCACTGCGAATATTATTATAGCCAGTCCGTCGTCCAGACCCACCACCGCGTACAACGCATTGGTCAACCGCCCTTTTGCCTTGTATTCCTGGAGCACGGCAACTGTACCAGCCGGAGCCGATGCCGGTGCGAGAGCACCGAATATCAAAGCCAGGTAGAGCTTGCCGGTCAGCAGGTACACACCGAGCGTTACTACGATAAACGCGCCGAATGATTCAAGAACGGTTATAATCCCGATACCACTGCCCATACCGCGCAGCGTCTTTAGTTTCATCTCAGAGCCGATAGCAAAGGCCACGATGGAAAGTGCAAGGCCCGGGAAGAACTCGAATTTTATCAACAAATCCTCTTTGAAAACATCTAACAGCGAAGGCCCGAATATCACACCCGCAATCAGGTATCCGAGCACAGCCGGCAACTTTATCTTGCCGACAAGCTTGCCTGTGAGGAACCCGAACAGAAGTGCTAAAGCCACGGGAAATAGAGCGTTCATTATTCTGACTCCGGCTAATCTTTCTTCAACAAAACAACTTCTAAATTTATGAATCGGCAAAACTCACCGGGCCAAGCAAGTCTAATTGCTTTGTCAAAGAATTTTATCTGATAACAACCCCCGAATACAGCGCCAATTTATTGCATTTGCCTTATTGCCTGAGCAGCCTCCGGGGACCTTCTATGGCCAATGCATATAAAATTTGATTGCACTGATACCAAAGGCCGATACCATTATATATCGAACTGCAGCCCCGGTCAGGGGGTAGAATCTATAGAAATCGCTTTAAAGCAGGAGATTAGACTTATGTCGCAGCATCAACCGAAGAAATTAAGTCTTTTCGCTCTGGCAATCGCGGGAGTGTTAGTTCTGGCGGCTGTTGTAACTTTCGGCTGTAAAAAAAATACCGAAGATTCCGGCTCAAACGACACAGGAACGAACGGAAACAATAAAAAGTCATTGCCCCTGACCACCGAGCAGCGTCAGCAAATGCACCCTTATCCTCCGGCGGACGTCGAACCCGGAGCGACATTACAGGAGATTGCCGCCGCCGCCCGGACATGGGCCCCTGAACTGCAGCAGTGGCGTGGCGAAAATGCCCCGGACTTTGCACTTACAGATACAGCAGGCAAGCAGTACAGGCTCAGCGACTATAAGGGCCGTAATGTACTGGTTGTATTCTGGGCAACGTGGTGTCCACCCTGTAAAATGGAAATATCCCATTTGAATCTGCTGGAAGAACGCACTTCGCCGGAGTACCTGAAGATCCTGGCGGTAACGAATGAAGACAGGAAAATGGTCGGCAAGTTCGTCTCCGATTATGGGATTAATTATACCGTTCTGTTCGACGAAGGGGCGATGCCGAACTTCTATAGGGTGGTCCAGTCCAAAGGGATACCCAGCGCGGTATTTGTCGACCCCGATGGAAAGATAAAGTTCGTTACAGCCGGTCTGATTCCCTTTGAGGACACCAGAGCCATAATCCAGGCCACAAAATAGTAAAACCGCAACCGGCAAAAACTTATGAATTTTCCTCTGGACAGGAGTTGGAAGAGGCTCTATAATTGTTGGTTTATAATTTGTATTGGAATGTACTTTTCGAAGAGGTTTGGACATGGCACACAAGAAAGGACAAGGCTCGTCACGAAACGGCAGAGACAGTAACCCCAAGTATCGGGGCGTCAAACTGTATGGCGGCCAGCGTGCCAAAACAGGAGCGATAATCGTACGTCAATGCGGGACAAAGTTTCACGCCGGCACCAACGTGAGCATGGGCAGGGACTGTACATTATTTGCCACCGCCGACGGAACGGTCAAGTTCCAGGGCAGGAAAGTACACATAGTGTAAGTATTTGCACGTTCGAATCAGAAACCAAAGGATGGCTTATGCCATCCTTTTTTTATAGACTGACTGTGTAAACAGATTAAGGCTTTGGGTCTTATGTTCGTTGATGAAGCAAAAATTTATGTCAAGGCCGGTGATGGCGGCCACGGCTGCCTGAGCTTTCGGCGCGAAAAGTTCATACCAAAAGGCGGACCCGACGGCGGAAACGGCGGAGACGGCGGAGACGTATATTTCGAGGCTGTCCGTGAGCTCGACACGCTGCTGGACTTTGCAGGCAAACACCACTGGATTGCAAAAAATGGAAAATCCGGCGAAGGAGCAAACAAGCACGGAGCCGACGGCCAGGACTTGATTATCAGGGTCCCGCAGGGGACAGTTATTTACGATACCGATTTGGACTTGCTGCTGAAGGATATGGACGAGGTCGGCCTGAAGGTGTGTGTCTGTCGAGGAGGCAAAGGAGGCAAAGGCAACAAGGCCTTTGCAACAAGCACCAACCAGGCCCCGCGAACTACAACGCCCGGCAAACCGGGCCAGGAGCGAAATATCCGGCTGGAGTTAAAACTCATCGCCGACGTCGGACTGGTCGGGATGCCCAACGCCGGAAAGAGCACGCTTATCTCGCGCTGCTCGGCAGCCAGGCCCAGGATTGCAGATTATCCGTTTACCACGCTCGAACCAGTGCTCGGCATAGTCGAGCTTAGCGATTACAGGCGGTTCGTAATGGCTGATATACCCGGCCTGATTGAAGGAGCGCATGACGGGACCGGCCTGGGGTATGAGTTCCTGCGGCATATAGAAAGGACTACTGTCCTTGCGCATATAATTGATATAATGCCAACTGACGGGTCGGGGCCGGCAGAAAATTACAATAAAATCCGAAACGAGCTGGCGCAATACAGCAAAGCACTTGTTGAAAAACCTGAGGTTATCATCGCTAATAAAATCGACCTCGACCCCGATGCAGTCGCGGTGAAGCACCTGGAAGAACAACTGGGAAAAACCGTGGTTCCCATCTCAGCGGTCACCGGCAGCGGAATAAAAGAACTGTCCGAAATCCTGTGGCAAAAGGTAAAAGCATTAAAAACTTAAAAATCCTGCATGCATTAATTGATTCAGCTTGATTCACTTTTGCATAGGTGACATTGAGACAAAGCATATAAATGCTGTCATTCTTAGCCTGAGCCTGTTTACGACTATCAGGACACAGCCTGATTCGATTATGACGATAACGGAACCGTTACTACATATCTCATAGACCCATTCAATCATACCGGCTATGCGCAGGTATTAGAGCAGTGGGATACAACTTCTACACCAACCCTTATAAAAACTTATATCATCGGCGACGATTGTTTAGGCGAAGCTGATAATTCCGGCACGGTCACTTACCTGCTCTACGATGGGCAAGGCTCGGTCAGGCATCACAGTGATTCGAATGGCGATTTAGTAGCGTACAGCGGCTGTGACACATTCGCTTATGACGCTTACGGCCGGCGCGTTGACCCGCTGCAGGATACCGTCAACCAGGGCCTGTTCTACACCGGTGAGCAGTGGGACAACTCCGCCCAGCAGTACTACCTGAGAGCCCGCTATTACAACCCGTTGAACGGCCTGTTCAACCGAATGGACCCGTACAGCGGCAATACCCAGGACCCACAGAGCCTGCATAAATATTTGTACTGCCAAGCAAATCCAGTGAATGGAATGGATCCATCTGGAAAGATGACAATTTCTCAAGTTGTTATGGCAATAGGAATTGGTATTTCACTTATTGGCCTAACGATGATGGGTATTGGTAAACTTACAGGTAAGGAACGTATAAGTGATATAGGATTTGAAATTGTACTTTTAGGTTTAGCTGTGTTTGCAGGTGGAGGTGGTGCAGCTGCGCTCGGTCTAAAAACAGCAGTTGAGACAGTAGTAGTAACCAGCATAACCACTGTAATTACAGTGATACAGAGACTTACACATCATGGAGTTATAAAATTTAATGAAGAACGACTAAACCCTGGGGGTGAATTACACCATCTTGTGACTAAGATGGTAATGAAAGGTGGCATTCCTTGCAATGGTATTATCATATATGCCGATAAAAGTACGATATCGAGACATGAAGGTAGCTTACTTTGGAAAACAGGAACGCCTAAATACAGGATAGGTGATCGGGTATTGAAATATTCGGTTAATATGCAAAATAAAACCGAAATAGAGATTACACAATTCAAAATAACGAGTACCAATCCGTTAGTAAAAGAAATACTTATGGGGCCTAAAACAATAGAGTGTGGGGCTACTTCGAGCGGGTTAATTAATGATGACCCCGCGTGGAAATGGACAGTTGTACAAAAAGAAGAAGAATTATAAATTTATGAAGAAAAATGTATTGACTGCATTTTAAGAATAATTATAAATTAAGTCGTTGATGTATCGGTCAATTTACTTTATTAACTACTAAAAAAAAGTAGTGAGTTGTAACATGGACACTTGGCAATACTTGTCTGATAAGACAAAACGAGTCCCTTTTCTAGGAGTATTAGACTTTAAGAGAAAGACAATAAAGAAATCTAATGACTCTGTGTATATAATATACCCCTACCCATTGTCAAGACAAAAAACAGGCGTATTTAAGGTGGACTCATC
>CAZFHM010000020.1:14075-18640 GCA_964518825.1 uncultured Pirellulales bacterium | reverse complement strand
TATATGCCGAAAAAACAGGCCTGTCAACAAATCCCCCTATAAAAAAGGAAAAAAAATAAAAATTTTTAAATAATTTTTCCTGTGGTCCAGCTCTGCTATTGGCTGGTTTTTTAATCTTGCATTCCGGCTCTGTTTCTGAGAAAATAGCTCCGGCAGATTCACTTGGCGTATCGGAGGAACCTATGAATAGATTTTATGCCCTATTGCTGTGTAAATTTGTTCGCTTAACTGCCCAAATCCTTATTTTTACGGTCATTTTCTGCCCTGCTACCTTCGGCAAGTACTCCGGCGGTACCGGCGAACCAAATGACCCATTTTTAATTGCTACTCCTAACGACTTAAACTCTATCGGCTCTGACTCCAATGATTGGGATAAACACTTCCTCATGACAGTCGATATCAATATGGCCGAATACACAGGTTCACAGTTTAACATCATTGGAAATGATGTTAATGCATTTACAGGCGTCTTTGACGGAAATGGCTATGCCATTAGCAATTTCACTTGGAACTCAGCGTATTCCGATTATGTCGGACTATTCGGTTGCGTTGGTAGCGTTTTCCTCAGTTATGACCCCAATGCCAAGATTAAAGACCTGAAACTGGTCGATCCCAATATCCAGGGACGCTGGTACGTCGGCGCTCTAGTAGGCAAATTAACAGACGGTATGGTTACTGGCTGCGGTGTTGAAGGCGGAGCCGTTTTCGGGGATGATGTCGTTGGTGGCTTGGTGGGACTTGACTCCAAAAAAATCTTAAAAGGAACCATCTCAAACTGCTACGCTACATGCTCGGTTTCGGGAGATGAAAAAGTTGGCGGATTGGTAGGAACCAACTACGGCACCATCTCAAACTGCTACGCTAATGGCTCGGTCTACGGAAATTATCTTGTCGGAGGACTAGTGGGAAGGAACACCTCCGATAGTACCATTTCAAACTGCTACGCGGTAGGTGCGGTTTCAGGAGAGGACAAAGTCGGAGGCTTGGTGGGAGGGGGAACATCTTATTCAGTTTTCAGTTCATACTGGGATATTCAAACCAGTGGCCAGTCCGTCAGTTCCGGTGGACATGGAAAAACTACAGCTCAGATGAAAATGGCAAGTACCTTTCTCGCTTGGGGTGGATGCGGCAATTATTGGACAATTGATGAGGGTAATGATTATCCGCGTCTGGCCTGGCAGAGATTGCCCGGAACACCTCTGCCGGAATTAGAGCTAGCCGATTATCTACAGGGAAGTGGACAAACTCATGATCCATACCTGATAAGTAACGCCCAAGAGCTTAACTTAATAGGTTTGTTTCCCTGTGAACTCGATAAACACTTTAAGTTAACTGCAGATATCAATCTAATCGATTATAACGAGACTAATTTTAAAATCATCGGAAATGAAGACTATCCCTTTACTGGCGTATTTGACGGCGATAACCACATCATAAGCAATTTTATTTGGTATTCACCGATTTCCATTTCTAGTTATTATGAAGGATTATTCGGTTACGTTTTTGGCCTCAACGCCGAGGTTAAAAACTTAAGACTGATAGATTCTAATATCCAGGGATCCTATTACGTGGGCGCTCTTATAGGTGAATTACGAGATGGTACGGTTACTTACTGCAGCATCGAAGGCGGAACCGCTTCCGGATTTCAAAATGTCGGCGGCTTGGTAGGTCACAGCTACTACGGTATTATCTCAAACTGCCACGCTGCTGGCGATGTTACGGGAATTTATGAATCATCGAAGGTAGGCGGACTAGTAGGATACAACAACGGCACCATTTCAAACTGCTACGCCGCAGGCTCAGTTTCGGGAAGAAGTAATTTCGGTGGCTTGGTAGGAGTCAATTACGATACCATCTCAAACTGCTACACTACTAGCTCAGTTTCAGGACGATAATATAATTTCGGTGGCTTGGTAGGAGTCAACTACGATACCATCTCAAACTGCTACGCTGCTGGCGATGTTACGGGGGATTCTAATTCTTGCAGGGTAGGCGGCTTGGTAGGAAGCAACTACTACGGCACTATCTCAAACTGCTACGCTACAGGCTCGGTTGACGGGAATGATAGTGTTGGTGGCTTATTGGGAGGAATTTATTACACAGATATTTTTGCTTCATTCTGGGATACGGATACAACTGGCCAGACTAAAGGTATAGGATATGATTATAGTGAGGATGGGAACACAGTTGATGTCTACGGTAAAACCACTGCCCAAATGCAGATCAAAGTCACTTTTACTGATTACGGCTGGGACTTTGTCGGTGAAACAGTTAATGGTTATCGAGACACTTGGCGGATGTGTGAAGATGGAGTGGATTATCCAAGATTATCGTGGGAATTCTCAAAACACGGCGATTTGACCTGCCCTGATGGTATTGATTTTGTTGACTACTCCGTCTTAGCGAACCAATGGCAATTGGAAAAACTTGAGCAGGATCGAAATCTTGACGGATTTGTTGATTTTTATGACTGGGCTGATGTCGCTAATGATTGGGATGGTGATTACTTAGAAGTAGAAGTCTTTCTCGATAAATGGCTCGCCCAAAGTGCTCGGCAAGCCGACATTGCCCCGGCAGGCGGTGACGATATTGTCGATTGGCAGGACCTGCAGCTATTTTGTGAAAACTGGCTTGGAGACTAATCACGTTATTTACCAGACGGGAAATCCTTATAATTGATTAATAATGATCGGCTATTGATTATTTTCTTTGTGGCCAAAAAAGATTTTCACCGCGATGTTCACCCGCTTACGGCGAGGCAGGCGAAGGTACACGAAGTTTTGCTAAAAATATATTTTCTCCGTGGTTCTCGGTGTTCTTCGTAGTTTCATTTTTTATAAATCAGTGTCAATCTGTGTGAATCAGTGTCTAAGAATTTCGTGTAATTTGTGGAATTTGTTGCAAAAAACCCTTGACTTTCTGTTCAAAATATGGTATAATACCGTCGTTGTTTGATAAAATGCAAACTTAGGCAACTCAAAAATGACCGGAACTTTTAAAACCAAGAAATTAAATCCCTCTGTGACCTCTGCTTGTCCCGCCATAGCTTTTCAGCGACGGCGGATGCCCTCTGTGGCTTTTACTAACCTGTCTTCCTCTGTGGCAAAAGTGGCAAATACCGATTGTCTAATTACCTCTTTATTTGAAAAAACAAACCCAATTTTATGCATTTTTGGCCCAAAAACCGTGATTCACCGAAAAAACAAACCCAATTCAAACCCAAAACAAACCCAATTTTCTCTCGGTGTAGTCCCAATGTCTTGTATCGGGATGGCTAATAATCCTGTTAATCCTGTTATCCCGTCTAAAAAAGTTATCCTGTCAAAAAACAACAAAATCCGGGAAATCCGCGGTTAAAAATACTACCTTTTTATGCAAAACGAACCCAATTTTGTCCGCCGCAGGCGGATTACAAGTGCAGTTGTGACAAGGAGATATGGGAATATTGCGGTTTTATGGACACCAAAAAACGAACACAAAACGAACCCAAACAAACCCAATTTGCTGGATACTCGACACTTGATACTACATACTGTAAGACTTTTGCAGGACGCGAAAATTATGAGCAGGGACAAGCTAAAAACTGCGATGCTGGGTCTAAAAGACGGCGGGGAATCGCTTTTATCGATAGCCGCTCAGTCGCAGTATTTCGATATAGTCGCGGTGGCGGAGAAGGAAACCGAACTTGCCCAGGAGACCGCTAAGCTGTACGGCTGCGCTGCGTTCGACGATTACCGCCAATTCGTGATACAAAACGAGCTTGACTGCGTACTTGCGGCTGCGGGGATGTATAGTTGTGAGCAGCATCTTCGGGCAGCGATAAAGAAGAAGTTCAACGTTTTCAAGCTGAAGCCTTTGGCGAGGAATTTCGAGGAGGCAAGTGAGCTTGTCCGGCTGGCAAAGGTCGAGGGGGTGAATCTTTCGATTGCCGTCCCGCTGCGATTCGGCGAAATGTTTGCGCAATTAAAATCCACGCTCGATAAAAGTGCGGTCGAACAGATATCGCTGGTTACAATCGTGAGTGAGTATCGAAAAGAGCATCGGCCCGCCTGGCACAACGACCCGAAATCGGCCGGCGGAGGGGTCCTGCTGCGGGAGGGTTATGAGATTATCGACTTACTCGTTCGGACTTTCGGCGTGCCGGAGCAGGTCTATTCGTTAGTAACGAATATAGCATCGGACAGGCAGCAGAGACATGCACTGACGGAAGATTCGGCGGTGGTAACGATGAAGTACGGCAGCGATTTGTGCGTGAATCTTGTTGTGACCAGGGCGCCCGGGCCTCAATCGGACAGTGAAAATATCCGCTGTTTTGGTAAAGAAAAGGTGCTGATACTCACCAGGGATAAGATGCGGATAGAGAGTCGAGCCGGCGAAAAGCTAAAGCAAAAGCGGCTCAGTTACGATGAAAACGAAGCGGTGAAAGAATCGCTGGAAAATTTTGCGTTGAGTATACTCGAGCCGCAAGAAAATACACTGCTCTGCAGCGGGCAGGAGCAACTCAAGAATATGGCGGTGATTGAGGCTGCGTATCTTTCATCGAGGACGGGTATGCCGGAGCAGCC
>CAZFHM010000020.1:0-13975 GCA_964518825.1 uncultured Pirellulales bacterium | reverse complement strand
TGGCGGTGATTGAGGCTGCGTATCTTTCATCGAGGACGGGTATGCCGGAGCAGCCTCGACGGATACTGGCGATCGAAGAGATCGAGCCGAAGCTGTTCTGGGCGGCAGGGAAATAGGGATTGATTATCGAATATCGAATATCGAATAATCAATTTAAAATTGCGAGGGTACGAATGAGTCCCCAAAAATCCAAACTGGCCTCTATGGTTTTAATTCATCAAGGACGAATTTCTGGTAGTCTTCCTTCCCGATTTTCAGGTTCAGATTCTGGTAGCCTCTATTCCTGATGGCCTGCGCGATGTATTCAACACGGTTTTCGGGTGAAGGGTGAGTGGACAGGAACTCGGCTTGTCCGCCTTCGCTTTCGGCTTCGAGCATCTGCATGGTCTGTACCATAGCCTGGGGGTCGTAACCCGCCTTGACCATATAATCGAGACCGCCCAGGTCTGCTTCTTTTTCCTGAGTCCTGCTGTATCCCAGGCCGATAATTTGCCTCGCTACACCCGCGACCTGCATCGCGCCGCCTGAGGCCTTTCCGGCAGCGACTGTAAGAGCAACTTCCATGCCGATTTCCCTGCTTATCTGCGCCGAGGAGTGGCGGGCCACGACATGGGTCGTTTCGTGACCCAAAATGGCGGCGAGCTGTGCCTCGCTTTCGAGTTTTTCGAGCATGCCGCGCGTGATAAAGATATACCCGCCGGGCAGTGCAAACGCATTGACCGTTTTATCTTCGAGCGCGGTGTAGTTATAGTCGAAATACGGTTTGTGGCTTACCGCCGCGACTTTTTGACCTACACTGTCTATGTAATTCTGCAGTGTGAGGTTCTGGATTTTGCCGCCCATTTCCTTTTCGATTTCGGGGGCGTAACTCTTGCCGAGCTCGATGTCCTGCTCTTCGGAAAAGAGCATAAGCTGGTTCTTGCCTGAGATGGGATTCGTGGCACAGCCGACGGAAAGGAGCAGTACGGGCAGGAATAACAGGAATATAATTTTAGCTTTCATAATCTTTCCTCTTGTCAAAGATTCCAATTGAAAAGTACTTTGGTATCTATTATAAGTTCGAATTTAGCTTTGTGAAAAGAAAAATGACCGACAAGGAGATTTGCGGTAAGTGCAGCCAAAGGAATGACTGCAGGCAGGTTTATCAGCAGATATCTGCTTACAAGGGCCCTTCTGTGCTCGGCAAGGTGTTAATTGCCTTTGCCGTTCCAATTTTGAGCTTTGTTTTGGCGGTAGCGGTATTTCAATATCTCGCAGTTAAATGGATTAACAGCAGGCAATTGCAGGTGGTTTTCAGCCTTTGCCTGGCAGTGGGTATTACAGGATTGGTTGTGGGAATAACACAGGTTGCAAATAGGCGACTTAGGAAAGATAGGCAGAATTAACTATGCCTGCATCGATGACAAAAGGCAAATATGGGTTTGGCGGAGGTGTGCATCCTCCTGATTATAAAGGATTTACGGAAGATAAGGCCATAAAGGCAGGTCCTGCCGCAAAAATAGTAACTATTCCGCTGAGCCAGCATATTGGGGCGGTTTGTCAGCCTTTGGTGAATAAGGGCGATACCGTCGAGGCTGGGCAGATGGTCGGCAAGAGCGAAGCATTCATCTCGGCACCGGTTCACAGCCCGGTTAAGGGCAAAGTGAAGGAAATTGCCCTGGCGGCGCATGCGGCATTGGGCAGGTGCCCGGCGGTAATCATAGAAGCTGACGAGCAAAGCAGCCCGGCGGCGATGCCTGCGGACTTCTCGGCCGATTTCGACGAGGGCGGGTTTACGAGCGAGCAGATATGCAATGCCGTAGCCCTGGCGGGGATTGTGGGGATGGGAGGAGCAGGATTTCCGACGCGAATTAAAATCGACCCGGCCCCGCCGAAAGATACTCTAATCATCAACGGCTGTGAATGCGAGCCTTTTATAACCTGCGACTATCGACTGATGCTCGAACAGACAAATAAAATCGTCGTTGGAATCAGACTTGCCCGAAAAGCTGCGGGATGCAAAAGAACAATTATTGCAATCGAAGATAACAAGCCAAAGGCAATAGAGGCATTCCGTTCTAACAAACAGGTCGAGTCGAGTGACATCAAGGTCGTTGAACTTAAGACACGCTATCCTCAGGGCGGTGAAAGACAGCTTATAAATTCGGTGTTGGGCAGGCAGGTTGCAACGGGCGGTATCCCCCCTGCTATCGGGATGCTGGTGATGAATGTTGCAACTGCGGCAGCGGCGGCTGAGGCTGTTGTTCAAAGGCGGTCTTTAACGCACCGGGTAGTAACAGTGACGGGCCAGGCGATTGCCGAGCCGGCGAATTTGTATGTAGCTATAGGGACGAGTGTGGGAGAATTGATTGAGTTGTGCGGCGGATTGACACAAAAGGGCGCAAAGGTGGTTGTGGGCGGGCCGATGACGGGCACTGCGATAGCCGACCTTTCGACACCGATAACAAAAACTACGGGAGCAATTACAGTCCTGACAAAAAGACAGGTCGGTCACGCCAAGCATGAACGGCAGCAGACGCCATGCATCCGGTGCGGCAGGTGTATAGAAGCCTGTCCGGAAAAACTTAACCCGACGAAGATAGCCCATGCGGTTATGCATAATATGATGGATGCGGCAAAGGATTATTATATCAGTGCGTGTATAGAATGCGGGTGCTGCAGTTATGTGTGTCCGGCTAATATCGAACTGACCGGGTATATTAAGACGGGTAAGGTACTGCTGGCACGACAACAGAAAAAGATACCGCAGTGAAACAGATGACCCGGCTTCGTCCCGATAAAAACCATCGGGACTACGCCGGGCAGGCAGAAGGCAGAGGACGGATGACTGAAGGCAGAGAACAGAAGGTTGAAGGAAATATTGGATGCTAAGTGACATCAGGGTAACGCCATCGCCACATATAAGCGCGAGTTATTCGACTCGTCAGGTGATGTGCGACGTTATCATCGGTCTGATGTTTCCGCTGGCAGCGGCGGCGTATTACTTCCGCTGGCACGCACTGACGCTGACCGGAACGTGCGTGATTTCGTGCCTGCTGACGGAATATCTGTGTAACCTGCTGAGAAGAAAATCGAAGCCTGCCGAATCTCTTGGCGATTTGAGTGCGGTGGTGACGGGGATTATATTGGCGTTTTCTATTCCGCCTGCGTTTCCGTTATGGGCGGCTGTAATCGGCAGTGCCTTTGCGATAGCAATCGGCAAAATAGTATTCGGCGGATTAGGCTCGAACATCTTCAATCCCGCGATGGCGGGACGGGCGTTTTTAACGGCTTCGTTCGGACTGTTGATGACGACGTGGACAGTACCTGCGACGATAGACATCAAAATGCCTGTAATCGGCCTGGCAGAGGAGAATGCTTCGGTGACAATGGCAGAAGCATCTGTCGCAGCCAGGACACAGGCGACGCCTCTGGCACAAAGCAAAAATGCGATAAAATCAAAGAACGGAGCGGAGGCCCTGGATAAACAAATCAAGGCGGCGTTTCTCGGTGAAGTGGGCGGATGTATGGGAGAGACAAGTGCGTTGGCACTGCTTATCGGCGGTGCATATCTGCTAATCAGGAAAACTATTACTATTCATATTCCGGCAGCGGTGCTTCTGGGCGCTTTTGTGTTTGCCTCGATTGCGTGGCTGATAAATCCGGATGCCTATATGTCACCTGTTATGCACTTAGTCAGCGGCGGGTTGTTTATATGCGCGTTTTTTATCGCGACCGACCCCGTGACGGCGCCGCTTACCAAAAAAGGGATGTGGATATTCGGTCTCGGCGTGGGAGCACTGACGATGCTTATAAGGATAGTAGGCGAGTATCCCGGCGGAGTTATGTATTCGGTCCTTTTGATGAACGCGCTGACCCCGCTTATCGACAGGCTCTGTAAACTAAGGCCGGCCGGAGGTGTACCCAATGCGTAGAGTCAAACACTTTATAGAGCAAAGCTGGCTGTTAATCGCAGCGGCGTTCTGCTGCGGGCTTTTGCTTGCATTGACTAACGCGGCATTGAAACCCAAGATTCAAAAAAATGAAATTGGTGAAATGTACGACAAGATGAAAGGGCTTATGCCGCAGGCCGACAAATTCGAGAAGGTGATTCCGCAAGCTGAGATTGCCGGCAACATAACCGACGTGTACGAAGCGAAGGACGATAAGCAGCAGGCGGTCGGTTTTGCATTTGTCGGGACGGGTTCCGGCTTTGCAGATAAGATCAAGCTGGTCATCGCGGTTGATAAGGATTGCAACAAGCTGCTTGGTTTCGAGGTCCTGTTCAGCAACGAGACGCCGGGATTCGGCAGCAGGATTACGGAAGACTGGTTCCGCCAGCAGTTTGTCGGCGCGCCAACGGGAACTCTGGAGCTTGTCAAAAGCGGCAGAGCCGATAAGGAAAAAGACCAGATTTTAGCGCTGACCGGAGCTACGGTCAGCAGTACCGCGGTCGTGAATATATTCAACAATCATATTGGCGAATTAAAAAAACTGTTGAAGGAAAAGGGATTGATAAAGTAATGGCCGGTGACGTGAAAGAGATAAATCTTGGACGGACGTTTACGGCTGGTATCTGGGACCAGAACCCGGTGTTTCGGCTGTTGCTGGGGATGTGCCCGACGCTTGCGGTCACAGCGTCGGTCAAGCCCGCCCTTACGATGGGCCTGTGCGTAACGTTCGTGCTCATCTGTAGTAATATCGTGGTCAGCCTGATGCGGAATCTGCTCAAGCCGCACCTGAGGATTTTGATGTTCACACTGACGATAGCGACGTTCGTTACGATTGCGGATATGTTTGTCAGGGCATACGCGCCGCAAATGAGTAAGGAATTGGGACCATATGTACCGCTTATTATCGTAAATTGTATTATCATCGGCAGGGCTGAGGCGTGCGCGAGCAAAAACAACCTGATTGTCAGTATCACGGACGGCCTTGGGATGAGTATCGGGTTTACTTTTGCGCTGTGTATCCTGGCAAGTGTAAGAGAGTTATTAGCGACCGGAGCGATATTCGAGTATCCGATACTCAACACGGCCGGCGAAGGCGGATGGTTTACGCCGTGGGCGGCGATGAGTATGCCGGTCGGGGCGTTCATCACACTGGGACTGTTGCTCGGTTTGATTAACGTGACTAAGAAGAACAGAACGAGTAAGGCTGGTTGTCATGGATTACGTTAATACACTGATAATGGCGTTTATCTCGGTGGTGCTGGTCAATAACCTTGTACTGACCAAGTTCCTCGGAATATGCCCGTACCTCGGGGTTTCGGGCAGGCTGGATATGGCCTTCGGGATGGGTATGGCGGTGACGTTTGTTGTGACTCTGAGCGGGACGCTCACATGGCTGATAGACCACCTGATACTGATGAACCCGGCACTTTCGGCGTACGGCCTGGAGGTAACGCGATACGTATGCTTTATATTGGTAATCGCCGGTGCGGTACAACTGGTTGAGATGTACCTGCGGAAGTTTTTCCCGGTACTGTATGAAAGCTTCGGGATTTTCCTGCCTTTGATTACGACTAACTGCGCGATACTTGGGTTGTGCCTGTTTCTGAACCTGTGGGAAATACAGGATTTTGTCACGGCCGTCGTCCTGAGCTTCGGAGCGGGAATCGGATTTACGGTAGCGATTTGTATTATGGCTGGAATTCGGGAGAACCTGAAAACAGCCGATGTGCCCAATTGCCTCAAAGGTGCGCCGATTACACTGATAACGGCCGGTCTTCTGGCGCTTGCGTTTATGGGCTTTGCGGGAATGATTAAATGAAATTCTAATATCGAAATCCTAAATCCTAAATAAATTCGAATGCTCAAAATCCAAAACGGCCGTCTCCTGCTGTTTTGAACATTTGAAAATTAGAATTTTGAATTTGTTTAGTCCTGACTTATCGGGATAAAAATTAGAATTTAGAGTTTGAGCTTACAATATTCAGATTTAGGTTAGACTGTCTTATGTTTTTGGCTGACATTATTTCATTATGGAATCAGGCCTGGCCTGCAGGAGTGATTGTATTGGGCCTGTGCCTGATATTTGCAGTGGTCCTTTTGATAGCCAGTGAAAAACTCAAGGTCAAAATGGACCCGAAGATTGAGCAGGTGCACAAGGCCCTGCCGAATATCGACTGCGGTGCGTGCGGCTTTGCCGGCTGTGCGTCGTACGCCAAGGCGGTTGTTGAAAATCCCGAATTGATTGGACGATGCTCGCCGGGCGGCTCTGCGACCGCGGAAAAAATCGGAGCAATCTTGAATCTGCAGATAAGCGCCGAAGGGGCGCCGAAACGGCCGATTGTTCATTGCCGGGCGCATACTTCGGATAAGACGTACTACGCGACGTATCAGGGGATAGAAACCTGCACGGCGGCCAACGCCCTTGCCAACGTACAGGCCTGTAAGTTCGGCTGCCTTGAGTACGGAGACTGCGTTGCGGCCTGCAAGTTCGATGCATTGCACATTGTCGATGGACTGGCAACGGTCGATTACGAAAAGTGTACCGGCTGCGGGGCCTGTTCGAGAGCCTGTCCCCGCAACCTGATACAGATGGTGCCGTTCAGGCACGAAAATATGATAACCGTTGCCTGCAACAGCAGGGAGAACGGCAAGGCTGTTCGCTCGATGTGCAAGGTCGGATGTATCGCATGTGGGCTGTGCGCCAAACAGAGCGAAGTTTTTACTATCGAAGATAATCTGGCGAAAGTCGATTACGAAAAGTACGAGCCGGATGATAAAACGCTGGTTGCTTATAACAAGTGTCCTACCTGTGTGATTGTATATCGCGGCAAAAGCGCACCGGAACCGCAAGAACCTGCAAAGAAGAAAGCAGCGGCGGCAACTTAGTATTATTGGCCTGTATAGATTTGCACTTTTGTGTGAGATTTTGCGATATAGTTTTCAGCGCCCGCCGTTGCGGTAATCTCATAGTCGCCAGCGGAGGAAATAATAATCGCCTCGGTGTTATCCAGTGAATCTATCAGCTTTAGTCCCTCTTCAGGACCGAGCACACTGACCGCGGTGGCCAGTACGTCGGCGTCAATGGCTTTTTCTGTTATGACAGAAACGCTCGATAGTTTGGCCGCGGATTGACCCGTTTGGGTATCGATTATGTGGCTGTGCCTTTCGTCGCCGATGAGAACGAATCGCCGGTAATCACCGCTGGTGGCAACGGCGGCGTCACTGAGTTTGAGGACAAGCAGGTTCTGGTCTTTTTGGGAAAGGTCCGGGTCCTGCAGCCCAATCAGCCAGCTCTTTTTGCCTTTGGCCGGTGTCCCGAAACAGCGGATGTCACCGCCGATATCGACCATTCCGCCGACGGACCCTGCCTGCTTCAATGCAGCTACAGCCCGGTCGATGGCATAGCCTTTTGCGATACCGCCCAGGTCAAGCTTCATTCCTTCGACGCCGAAACGTACCGTTTTGTTATTCGGGTCGAGATGAATCTTGTCAAAACCGACTTTGGCAAGGGCTTTTTCGAGTTGCTCAGGTGCAGGGATACTGTTTGCTTCGGCGGCGGCCTGCCAGATTTCTATGAGCGGGCCGACAGTGATGTCGAAAGCACCGTTGGTTAATTTTCCGTAATCCACGGCCGCCTGGAGAATTTCAAACACGGGGTCGCTGACCTTAACCGGTTCGAGAAAGGCAAAGGAATTGACCTTGCTGATTTCGGAATCTTCGAGATGGACGCTTGCGAGTTCTTCGATTTGCCGCAGGCGGGCAAAGGCGTCGTCAATGCCCTTTTGGGCAATGTCCTTGTGCCCGGCGACGGCGACAATGCGGGCGAAAGTACCCATTACTATCTCAGTGCCGCTGTCAACCTCAACGGGACCTTTCGGCAGGAAG
The DNA here is from genome assembly GCA_964518825.1 of uncultured Pirellulales bacterium. GTDB lineage: Bacteria > Planctomycetota > Phycisphaerae > Sedimentisphaerales > Anaerobacaceae > JBBABK01. The sequence goes on along the minus strand of CAZFHM010000020.1, from coordinate 6,158 downwards.
TAAAACAGGGCCAGGATAACAAGGGCGAAAACAGCTATTCGCACAAGTTGCTTTGTTTCCATAAAGCTCTCTATCTAAAAGCCCTTTGGACGGCTTGGTTTAATTATTTCGGCATTTCTGTATAATGTGCGCGTAATGAAAAATCAACCGAAAATTGTTGCAGAGCAAATCGAACGACGGTTCCTCCCCTTTGTTCGCAGGCCGAGCAGATACATAGGCTCAGAAGTCAACCAGGTCAAAAAAGACCTCAGCACGTGCGAACTGACGGTAGCGCTGTGTTTCCCCGACGTCTATGAAGTGGGGATGAGCCATACGGGATTGGCAATTTTATATGAAGCTCTCAACAGAATGAATAACATAGCCGCCGAGAGAGTTTATGCACCGTGGATTGACGCAGAGGAGGTTCTGCGAAAGGAGAAGCTGCCGGTATTCAGCCTTGAGTCGAAGGCAGCCCTGGGCAGTTTCGATATAATCGGATTCAGCCTGACCAACGAGCTTTGCTATACGAATGTTCTTAACATGCTGGATTTGGCGGGGCTTGAAATTCGCAGCAACCAGCGAGGCGAAAATGACCCGTTGATTATCGCGGGCGGTGCAATGGCGAATTGCTGTGAGCCGATGGCGGACTTTGTCGACCTTTTCGTACTGGGTGAGGCGGAAGAGGCGATTGTCGAACTGGTAAATTTTGTAATTAAAAGTAAAAGGGCCGGCGGAAAGAAACCCGAGATACTGGCCGAGGCGGCCAGGCGGTTCGACTGGGCGTACGTGCCGTCGTTATACGAATTCGAATACGACGATGGAAATATAAGCAGCGTTAAAAATATCGCTGGTGATTTAGAGGTTCAGCGAACCACGGCGGTTGTAGAGGATTTCGAAAATGCCGTTGTGCCGCCCTGTCCGATAGTGCCTTTTATACAGGCGGTGCATGAGAGGGTCAGTATCGAGATAATGCGCGGATGTCCGGGCAGGTGCCGGTTCTGCCAGGCGAGTTTTTGCCGCAGGCCGGTTCGCTTTCGCAGCGTCGAAAGAATCGTCGATGCGGCAAAGAAGGCATACGAGGCGACGGGGTTCGAAACGGTTAGTCTGCTTAGTCTTTCGACGGCGGATTATCCACAGCTCGAAGAGTTAATCGCCCGGCTGAACGAGTACTTCAGCGGTAAGCACGTGGGGATATCGGTTCCGTCTCTGCGGGTGGATTCGCAGCTAAGAATAGTGCCGCAGTTGGTCAAGTCGGTAAGAAAAAGCGGCCTGACCATCGCTGTCGAGGCAGCAAGCGAAAAAATCCGCAGGATAATCAACAAGCCCATTAAAGACAGCGACCTGTTCAGTGCGGTTGAGGCGGCCTATAAAGGCGGCTGGCAAAAACTGAAACTATACTTTATGGCCGGCCTGCCGGGTGAAACAGAAAGTGATATTGTGCGAATCGTGGAATTGGCTGACGCCCTTGCAATACTACGAAGAAAAGTCGACAAAAAGACAGCTAACATAAACGTCGCGGTGAGCTGGTTCGTACCGAAACCGCATACGCCTTTTGCCTGGGTCGGCCAGAGCTCAAGACAGTACTTCGAAAATGCAAGACGAATGATACTCGATAAAAAAAACCGGCTGAGAGCCGGGTATCTGCAGTTCAAGTTCCACAACATCGAACGGAGCATATTAGAGTCGGCCATAGGTCGAGGCGACAGGCGGCTGGGCAGCGTTATCGAAACTGCCTGGCGAAACGGGGCGAGGTTCGATTTGTGGGATGAGTGCTTTGATTACCAAATCTGGCGAACGGCATTCGAGCAGCACGGCTTTGACGTCGAGCAGATGGCGATGCGGCAGTACGAACCCGAACAAACGCTGCCATGGGGACATTTGGGCGGACCGCAGCAGCAATATCTGCTCGAACATCATAACGAAGCGAGGCGGATGATTGACTGCGTACAGGACAACGAACCCGAATAGTCGACGGGCCTGTCAGGTCTCTTTTCGCAGTGTCGGCATCTCGAAGCCGGCTTTGCCTTTGGCTTCCCTGAAATCGACGAGGATTTGTGCGGCCTGTTTCGGGTCGTCAACCATAACGAAATCATCGATATCTTTAGGGGAAATATAGGCGTGCCCCGCGAGCATGGCTTCTTTAATCCATTTGATAAGGCCCCGCCAATAGTCGCTGCCCATCAACAGGACCGGAAAAGAGGCCTGCCTCAGCGTCTGTATCAGAACAAGAGATTCGAAAAGCTCATCCATTGTGCCGTATCCGCCGGGCAGTACGATAAAGCCGTGGGCGTACTTGAGGAACATTACCTTTCGAGTGAAAAAATACCTGAAGTTGAGTGACATGTTCTGATATTTGTTGGGAATCTGCTCCATAGGCAGCTCGATGTTGAGGCCGATGCTCTTTGCTCCGGCGCGACTAGCGCCTTTGTTTGCTGCTTCCATGATTCCGCCGCCGCCGCCGGTAATTACACCGAAGCCTGCTTTGCCGATTTCGTAGGCGGTTTCCTCGGCGAGGCTGTAGTAAGGGTCGTCAGGTTCGGCGCGGGCCGAGCCGAACATAGATACGGCCGGACCTATGGTGCTGAGCTCTTCAAAACCCTCGACGAATTCAGCCATGATTTTGAAGATTCGCCACAAATCCTTTACTGGCTTGTCGCCGGGATATTGCATCATAATGGTTTTATCTCCTTTTTCGGCATCCTACCACAAATCGACTCTGCCGGCTGCGGGACAATAATTATTTATCGGGCAGTTGTCACAGTCAGGCTTTCGCGCCTTGCAGACATTTCGGCCCAGCAGAATCAACGTATGGCTCAGATTCGACCAGTCTTTCTCTGGTGTTATTTCGGCCAAATCGAACTCCAGCTTTACCGGGTCGCTGTTCGAAGACAGCCCAAGACGCCGGGAAAGACGAATCACATGTGTATCGCATGAGATTGCGGGGACGCCGAAGGCATTGCTTAGAATGACGTTCGCGGTCTTTCGTCCCACGCCCGGCAGAGCAGTGAGCTGCTCGATGTTATCGGGGACATCACCGCCGAGCTTGTCAACAATAACACGGCAGGCGGCCTTGATGTTCTTGGCCTTGTTACGAAAGAAGCCGGTCGGTTTTATATCCTTTTCGAGTTCTGGCAAATCGGCGTCGGCAAAATCCTTCGCGGTTCTATATTTTTTGTACAGGTCTTTGGTCACAATATTAACACGGACGTCGGTACACTGGGCCGAGAGAATAGTCGAGATGAGTAATTGCAAAGGCGTCCCGTAATCCAGCTCAGTCCGCGCGTTCGGGAATCTTTTTTTCAGTATGGGCAGGATTTCTTTAATACGCTGCGCAGCTTCTGTTTTGTCAACCTTTGGGGCCTTCTTTTTTGCCATAGTCATTTTTCGAAGGAAGTTTTTTCAACTGTTCGATTAATTCGTTTGCAAAAGCCTTGCCGTGCCAACGAACGTCTTTGCCCCCGCTCTTGTCTTCGACAAGAAGACGCGGGGGCAGCAGCAGTATGCTGACCGGCACACCGGGTTCGCCGTATGTATTTGCCAGGGCACGCGTAGCCGGGTAATCGCTGACGGTGGTATCGGCCTTTATTGCAAGGACGTCTTTTCCCTTAATCAGCTCGGCAACATCTTTGCGAGAGTAGACAAGCTGTTCGACCGCCTTGCAGCTCAGGCACCAGTCAGCGGTGAACTTTATTAAAACAGGCCTGTCTTGCTTCACCGCTGTCTCAATGCGCTGTGCATCATAGCTTTGCCAGTCAATTAACTTTGCGGGGGTCGTGAGCAGGTAGAATCCCGCAGCGACGGCAAGTGCAACCGCAAGTATGCGGACGATGATTTTATTACGCAGCTTCGAGCCGAAACCGACCCAGCCGCCCCACATCCACAGGCAAAAGGCCAGGACGACAGCGAAATATAGCACCCCGCTTCGCTGAAGCTGAGGCACTACAGTAATCATCCATACGGCTACTGCGATAAGAACAAACCCGACTAATTTCTTGAAGTGGTCCATCCACTTGCCGGGCTTTGGTAATTTTTCGAGCAGGCCGGGAATGGCGGTCAAAATTACATACGGAATACCCATGCCAAGGCCGATGCACAGAATGGCTATTGTGGCAGGTACAAGCGGCTGGACCTGTGCCCAGGCGAACGCGGCGGCGAGAATCCCGAAGCTGCAGGGTGTGCTTAAAATCGCCGCGATAAAACCCATGCCGATAGTGCCCCAATAGCCTTTGCCGGAAGAGGTCTTGCCGGAAACGGAGGCGGGGACAACAACCGTAAAGACGTCGAACATAAACATCGCCAGGACGACCAGCACAAGAGCCATTACAATAACAAAGACGGGATTGCGGAACTGGTCGCCCCACTGCAAAGTAGTGCTAAAGACCAGATGCAAAACTATGTTTGCTATCGCCAGGCACGCGAAGAATAAAACAATGCCGAGGCAAAAGGCCAGGCCCATAGCTATTTTCCTGCCCTTGTGTTTCTGCGACTGCTCTACGATTCGCAATACGACAAGCGGCAGCACCGGCCAGATGCATGGCATAATATTCAGTGACAGCCCGGCCAGCAGGGCAAGACCAAGGGCATACCATATCGGGTAGCTAAGCTGTGTTAATGCCGATGCACCTGTCCCAGCTTTTTTGAAATCGACTGGTTTATAAACACCGTCCTGACCCGGGTTGAAACGAAACTGGAGGGTTTTTTCAAACGGCGGCAGGCACAGCTTACTGGTGCAGGCCAGCCCGGTCAGTTTTACAGTGACATCAGCCGGTTCATCTTCACTGATATCAACCGGCTCTGCGAACGGAATAAAAACGATAAAGTCGCCTGCGTAAACTTCGACATTGATTCCAATGGGGTCTTTAAAGATTTCCCATTCAGGAAAGACCGCCTCGCCAAAACTCAGTGAAGAGGACTGAGGCTTGAGCTTCAGCTCATAGCCCTGCGCAGGCGTGGTCTCGGCACGGGCGTAGTAGTGCAAATCGCCCGTCCCGTCGAAAACTACCGCGATTCCTTTTTGGCCGTCCAGCATCGCCGCCTCGATACGGGCACGGGAGAACTCATCCTCGTAACGTGCGATTTCAATCCACGAATTCGAAGACGCCGGCTCGCCTGCTCTTGTCGAAACCGCAGACAACAAGACACAAAAAACAGATATTGCTGTTATTGTTCTGATGGACATAGTTCACCTGCGGATAATTGATTACAGGTATATCTTTACTGCGCCGAGTCGTCTTTCTTTTCTTCGGACCCGGCCGATTCGGCCTCGGCGGCCTTGGCCTGTTCGGCGGCGAGCAGGTCGGCGACGGTGGGTTTATCGAGTTGCCCGCCATTGAGTATGACCTTTACATCTTGGGCATCGAGTGTTTCATATTTGAGCAGAGAATTTGCAATTGCCTCGACCTTGTCACGGCTGTTCTGGATGAGGTCTTTTGCCATCGTATAAGCCTCGCCCATAATGCGTTTGATTTCGGCGTCGATTTCCTCTGCGATTTTGTTGGAATACTCTTTCCCCACGGGGAAGGGGAAGTAGGCCTGGTCAAAACCGTCCTGGTGCTCGTAGGTGATAGGGCCCAGCTTATCGCTCATACCCCAGGTCACAATCATCTGACGGGTCAGTGAAGTCGCCACATGGATGTCAGACTGTGCACCGCTGGATATATCGTCGCAGAAAACCTCCTCAGCTATGCGACCGCCGAAACAAATCTGCAGCTGCGCCATACAATACTGCTTTGTATAGATAGTCCGGTCCCTTTCGGGCAGTGCAAATGTTGCGCCGCCCATCGGCCCACGCGGGATAATGCTCACCTTGTGCAGAGGGTCGGCGCCTTTTACAGTCGCCTGTATAAAGGCATGCCCTGCCTCGTGGAAAGCGGTAATTCGCTTTTCATTTTCGTCGATGACGCGGGACTTTTTGGCGCGACCCCACCTGACCTTATCTCTTGCCTCTTCGAGGTCGGTCATTTCGACATATTCCTTCTCAGCCATAGTTGCAAGAAGAGCGGACTCATTGATGATAGCGGCCAGGTCTGCCCCGCTGAACATAGGAGTCCCCCGCGCGAGCCTTTCGAGATTGGTGTCGGGGCCGAGCTTGACCTTTCGCGCGTGGACTTTAAGTATCTGCGCTCTGCCCTTGAGGTCCGGCAGGGGTACAACAACCTGCCTGTCGAAACGCCCCGGCC
>CAZFHM010000019.1:4337-18989 GCA_964518825.1 uncultured Pirellulales bacterium | reverse complement strand
ATGGGTTTGTCGTTGTTGATCGCCTTTTCGAATACATCCAGGGGCGTTGCGTCCTTAACCTTAACTTCTATAATACACATGGCATCGTAGAAAACCCGCTGAGCAACGCTCTTTTTACCGGCCAGCATAAGACAGTTGATGAACCTCGATACGAGCTTGTTGCCGTACTTCGGGTCCGGCTGTAACTGCTCATCCGATGCCGTAAACTTCTTTGCCATATCTTCTCCTTAGCCCTTTGCCTTCTTTGCCCCGTACTTGCTTCTGCCCTGCTTGCGACTGCTCACACCCGCGCAGTCAAGCACGCCGCGAACGATATGATACCGAACACCGGGCAAATCTCTTACTCTGCCGCCGCGGATAATCACAGTACTGTGCTCCTGAAGATTATGGTCGATGCCCGGTATATAAGCCGTCACCTCTTTGCCGTTGGTCAGCCTTACCCTGGCAATCTTACGAAGAGCAGAGTTGGGTTTCTTCGGGGTCTGCGTCCTGACTATCAGGCAGACGCCTCTCTTCTGTGGCGAACCGCTGATATCAGACTTACGCTTTTGTCCCTTTGTTTTCTTTCTCCCGCTGCGAATTAACTGATTAACTGTCGGCATAACAATGTCCCGTCGTAATTAACACCTTTCCAATTCTGTTCGACTATTCGATTCCAAGTGCTTCCTTTATTGCCTGGTCTGCCCTGGCCTCGGCTTCTTTGGCCTCCTCGAACTCCGGCTCCCTCAGCTCCTTGGGCAGCGGAGCCTCTGCAAGGTGCTTGACCCTCATCTCCAGGTAAGGCTTAAACGCCGTGCCCGCCGGTATCAGGTGTCCGAGTATCACATTTTCCTTCAAACCGCGCAATTCATCTACTCTACCAGCTAACGCCGCCTCGGTCAAGACCTTAGTTGTCTCCTGGAAGCTCGCCGCCGCGATAAAGCTGTCCGACTGCAGCGACGCCTTGGTTATACCCAAAAGCAGCGATTTGGCCGTCGCCGGACGCGGCTTTCGGCCCTTCGCCGGCTCGCCGCCTATCATTTCCACCTTCTCGCTCACCGCAGCCAGCTCGTCCTTACTGACAATCCGCCCTTCGGTCAAATCCGTCGCGTCGCCCACGCTCGTTATCTTTATACTGTTGGCCAGCCGCTCATTCTCGGCACGGAACGCGTACTTGTCAATCACCTCGCCTGGCAAAAAGCTGCTGTCGCCGACCGACTCAATCTCAACCTTGCGCATCATCTGTGAAGCAACTATCTCTATGTGCTTATCGTTGATATTAACGTTCTGCGAACGGTACACGTTCTGAATTTCCGCTATCAGGTAACGCTGAAGCGCCTCTTCACCCTTGATACGAAGAATATCATGCGGAACAAGAGGGCCGTCCGTCAGCGGGTCGCCCGCCTCGACCACGTCACCGGCATGAACGTTCAGGTGACGGTCACGAGGAACGTGATGCTCTTTTTCCATAAGGGTCTTTCCGGTCCCGGCCTCTTCCGAGCGAACTATAATTGTCATCTTGCCCTTGCGCTTGTCGCTCTTTAATTCGATTCTGCCGCTGATTTCAGCCATGGCCGCAGGGTCTTTCGGCTTGCGAGCCTCGAACACTTCGGTCACACGCGGTAGTCCACCCGTGATATCCTGAGTGCCGCCGCTGGCGCGAGGCTGATGTGCCAGCAGCTGGCCCGCACGGACCGACTCGCCTTCAACAACCTCGATATGAGCACCTGCCGGCAGGTAGTGAACGTCGAGAATCTTGCCGGCCGTATCTTCGATGATTATCTGAGGATGCTTGTCGCCCTTATGCTCTATAACAACAGGCCTGCCTGTCTGGCCCTTACGCTCTTCTTCGACCTTGACCGTCTCACCTTCAACGATATCCACGAATCGAATATTGCCGGCGACCTCCGCAAGAATAGGAGTACGGTGAGGGTCCCATCCGAACAGCTTTTGACCCGCCTTGACCTTCGTCCCGTCCTTCACATTTATCACCGCGCCGTAAGGAACCTTGAACTTATCCAGCTCACGATTCTTCTCGTCAACAAGAGCTACCTCTCCGTTGCGCTTCAACGCCACTACAAGCTTATCGCCTTTTTCATCCTCACATTCAACCGCGTTAACGTCACGATACTGTACTATCCCGGCATGAGTCGCCATCTGCTCACGCTCCAGTATCGCACGCTCTGCAACACCGCCTGTATGGAACGTCCGAAGCGTCAGCTGAGTACCCGGCTCGCCGATCGATTGTGCCGCTATAATACCCACCGCAGAACCTTCCTCGACCAGCCGGCCGGTGCTCAGGTCCCAGCCGTAGCACTTGGCGCATATCCCGTATGGACTGTCGCATGTAAGAGGACTGCGAACACGAATCGCGTCAAGTCCCAGCGCCTCGATGCCCTCGGCGGCTTCACGAGTTATTACCTCGTTTTCTTTCGCTACCATCTCTCCTGTGATGGGATTGCGGATATTGTCACGAGCCGTTCGACCGACAACAAGCTGACTCAGAGGCACATCCACTTGCTCGCCACGGCTTACCGTACTCTTTGTAACTCCCTGGAGCGTCCCGCAGTCGTACTCCGAAACAATCACATTCTGGCCGACGTCTATGAGTTTTCTCGTAAGATAACCAGAGTTAGCCGTCTTCAGAGCCGTATCCGCCAGACCTTTACGGGCACCGTGAGTCGAACTGAAGTACTCCAGAACGTTAAGACCCTCACGGAAGTTCGCCTTGATCGGCGTCTCGATAATCTCGCCGCTCGGCTTGGCCATCAACGCTCGCATACCCGCAAGCTGCTGTATCTGGTCAACACTGCCTCGCGCGCCGCTGCCCGTCATCAGAAATATAGGGTTAAGGTACGGACTGCCGTCCGGCTTCTTGTCTTCACGAAGGCCACGCATCATCTCATTGGTTACCGCAACCCTGGCATGTGTCCAGGCGTCAATCACCTGGTTATATCTCTCACCTTCGGTAAGCACACCGGCGGTGTAGTTCTTATTGATTTTGGCAACCCGCTTCTCCGTCTCGTCGATAATCTCCTGCTTCTTGGCAGGAATCTTCAAATCCGTCACCCCGAAGCTCAGCCCCGCTAATGTCGCATTCCTGAACCCCAAATCCTTAATCCGGTCAAGAAGGTCCACCGTCTCGGCGCTCTCTGAGTATTTGAAGCACCCGCTGATAACGTCACCAAGACGCTTCTGAGACATCGTCACGTTATAGAACGGCATCTCCTTCGGCAGTATGTCATTAAACAGGCACCTGCCGACCGTCGTCTCTACAACCTCAGGCCGCTCAGGCTTCGGCTTCAGTTTCAAATCGTCCCCAATCACCGCTTTTTGCATCCTGACTTTGATGCGAGAATGAAGGGCAATCTTGCCCGTCTCGTACGCCATAATCGCCTCGAACGGGTCCTTGAATAGCATCCCCTCGCCCTTTTTCTTATCGCTCATCACCGTCAGGTAGTAGTTGCCCATAACCATATCCTGGCTGGGGCCCAACATCGGTGAGCCGTTGGCGGGCGAGAAAATATTGTTCGTACTCATTATCAGTGTATGCGCCTCAGCCTGTGCTTCTATACTCAACGGCAAGTGGACCGCCATCTGGTCGCCGTCGAAGTCCGCATTGAAACCGCGGCAAACTAACGGATGAAGCATAATCGCGTTGCCTTCCACCAGAACGGGCTCGAACGCCTGGATACCCATCCGGTGAAGTGTCGGAGCACGGTTCAGCAGCACAGGGTGCTGATGAATCACCTCTTCCAGAATGTCCCACACCTGCTCGTCACGCCTCTCAATCATACGTTTGGCGCTCTTGATGGTATCAGCCAGACCGTGTTGCTTGAACTTCCTGATTAAGAACGGCTGATAAAGTTCCAACGCAATCCGCTTGGGAAGTCCGCACTGATAAAGCTTGAGGTTCGGCCCGACCACAATCACCGAACGTGCCGAGTAATCAACACGCTTGCCTAACAGGTTCTCCCGGAACCGACCCTGCTTACCCTTAATCATATCCGTCAGGCTTTTCAACGGCCGGTTATTACTGCCCAGCACCGGCCGACGACACCTGCCGTTATCCAGTAATGAATCGACCGCCTGCTGAAGCATTCGCTTCTCGTTCCGGATAATCACTTCCGGTGCATTAAGGTCGATTAGTTTCTTGAGTCGGCTGTTACGGTTGATAATTCGCCGATACAAATCGTTCAAATCGCTCGTCGCAAAGTTCCCGCTCTCCAGCAGCACCAAAGGCCTCAAATCCGGCGGTATCACAGGGCACACATCCATCACTACCCAGTCCGCCTTGTTCGTGCTGCTCCTGATAGCGTTGACCGCCTTGAGCCGCTTGGTCAAATCCTTAATCTTCTGCTGGCTGTTCGTCTTGGCGATACCCTCTTTCAGCTCCCCGCTTAGCTTATCTATATCCAGGTTAGCAAGCAGAGCTTTTATCGCCTCGGCGCCCATCAACGCCTTGAAGCTGCTGCCGTACTTGTTCGTCGCTTCACGATACTCCTCTTCGGTCAGCAACTGGCCCACCTTCAGCGGACTCTGCCCCGCGTCGGTTGCCACGTAATCCTGGAAGTAGATTATCTTTTCCAGGTCCATTGTCCTCATATCCAAAAGGGTGCCGAGATGATTCGGTATCGACTTGAAAAACCATATATGCACCACCGGAGCCGCAAGGTTTATATGACCCATCCTCTTACGGCGGACCCGGCTGTGCGTAACTTTAACACCGCACCGGTCGCATATAATGCCTTTGTACTTCGTGCCCTTGTACTTGCCGCACGAACACTCCCAGTCACGCTCAGGACCGAAGATTCGCTCGCAGAACAAACCGTCCTTTTCCGGACGATATGTCCGGTAGTTAATCGTCTCCGGCTTGCGAACCTCCCCGAACGACCAGCTGCGTATATCGTTCGGACTGGCAAGCGAAATCTTCACTGACCCATAATCATTTATTCTGTCGTAAATGTTACTTATCATCAAACCGACCCCTTTATTAAATTTAGTGTCGATTCATAATTACGCAATACGAACTACAGCGTGCTCGACCCAAGACGCTTCTTTTCCAGAATTACATTCAACCCGAGACCTCGAAGCTCATTGCACAAAACGTCGAACGACAGCGGAGTACCGGCCTCGAGGGTATTCTGCCCCTTGACCATCGACTCGTATATCTTCGTTCGACCTTCCACGTCGTCGCTCTTGACCGTCAGCATCTCCTGAAGCGTGTACGATGCGCCGTACCCTTCCAGCGCCCATACTTCCATCTCACCGAACCGCTGACCGCCGGTACGCGCCTTGCCGCCCAGAGGCTGCTGCGTAATCAGACTGTAAGGACCCGTCGCCCTTGCGTGAATCTTGTCGTCGACCAGGTGATGCAGCTTCATCATATACATATGCCCGATGGTCGCCTTCTGGTCGAAAGGCTCACCCGTCCTGCCGTCATAAAGCTGCGTCTTCAAATCTTCCGGCACAAACACAAAGGGTTCCTCGTCTCCCGGAGCTTCTTTCTTTTCCGTCAGCTCTTTTTGACGCGCTTTAATCTTCTCGTTCGCTTCGGCCGTCAGCCTGGTAATATCTTCTTCGTCTGCGCCGTCGAACACCGGCGTTAACGCCTTGAAACCAAGAACCTGCGCAACCCAGCCCAGATGCGTCTCGAGAATCTGACCAACGTTCATTCGGCTGGGAACTCCCAGCGGATTGAGCAGGATATCCAGGCTGCGCCCGTCTTCCATGAACGGCATATCTTCCTGCGGCATTATCTTGGCGATAACCCCCTTATTGCCGTGCCGACCCGCCATCTTGTCGCCGATACTGAGTGTCCGCTTGGCCGCTACGTAAACCTTCACCATCTCCAGAACACCGCTCGGAAGCTCATCGCCGTGCTTGACCCCCTCTATTCGCCGTTTCTTCTGCTCTTCGAGTTCTGTAATCTGCACCCAGAACTTATCCACTGTTTTCTGCACATCCTCCCGCTGCGCTGCCGGCCTGACCCACTTGATATCGAAGTTCTCTATCTGTTCATAGATAACCTCGTTATCTTCACTCGCGCCTGCTCTCTGCCGAGTCGACGGGTCTACCACATTAACCTCGCACTTGGCGTGAATCACATCTATCATTTGTTTGAATACCACGCACTGTTTGTCGCGCATCTCCGCATCGATTGCCTTGACCTGTGCCTTCATCGCCTTTTTCTGTTCTTCTCCGCCCGCGCCGCGACGCGTAAATTGCTCGGTCTTTATCACCACTCCCTCATAGCCGCTCGGCAGCTCCAGTGAATCATTCTTGACGTCCTCACCTGCCCTGCCGAATATCGCGTGCAGCAGCTTCTCTTCCGGCGTCAGCTCCGTCTTGCTCTTCGGAACAACCTTACCCACAAGTATGTCACCCGGACAGACCCGCGTACCTTCACGAACCACGCCGTGCTCATCAAGGTTCCGCAGCGCCTTTTCGCTTACGTTCGGAATATCCTGCGTAAATTCCTCCCTGCCAAGACGAGTCTCACGAACCTCCGCCGTGAACTCGTCGATATGGATACTCGTAAAGCTGTCGTTCTTGACCAGCCGCTCACTGACTATAATCGCGTCCTCGAAGTTGTATCCGTCGAACGAAACGAACCCCACCAGGACATTTTTGCCCAGCGCCAGCGCCCCTTCGCTCGTCCCGCCGCCGTCGGCGATGACCTGCCCTTTCTTGACCTTGTCACCAAGCTTGACTATCGGCTTCTGGTTAAGACACGTCCGCTCATTCAGCCCGATATATTTTTCGAGCCTGTATTCATCCGTGTTGTCGATTACTATCCTCGTCGCATCCACCGCCGTCAACGTACCGCTGCTCCTGGCCCGGACCACCATCGACGAATGCTGACCGATTACCTCTTCCATTCCCGTACCGACCAGCGCCTGCTCCGTCTGAAGCAGCGGAACCGCCTGACGCTGCATATTCGAACCCATCAGTGCACGGTTCGCATCGTCATGCTCCAGAAACGGTATCAGCGAAGCGCTCATACCGACAATCTGCTTCGGAGAAACATCAACGTAATCAACGTCGGTGTGCGCCACGTGCGACAATTCTCCTTCCAGACGCGCCAGAACCATACCCTCAGGTATAACATCTTTTTCTGTATCCACCATGCTCGGCGGAGCGAATACCGCCCGCATCTCCTCGTCCGCACGCAAATACACAACCTCACCTGTCACCTTGCCGTTCTTGACCTTACGATACGGTGACAGCAAAAATCCGTACTCATCGACCTTCGCAAATATCGCAAGCGATGCAATCAAACCGATATTCGTACCTTCCGGCGTCTCAATCGGGCAGACCCTGCCGTAATGGCTGATATGAACGTCACGCACTTCGAACCCCGCCCTGCGCCGATTCAATCCGCCCGGCCCCAACGCCGACAAACGACGCTCGTGAGTCAACTGGCTCAGTGCATTCGTCTGGTCCACTATCTGGCTGAGCTCACCGCGACCGAAAAAGTAATTGATAGCACTCGATACGCTCTTGCTGTTGACAATGTCCGCAATCCGAATCGCCTCTTCGCTTTCTCTTTTAATGCTCATCCGCTCCTGAACAGTCTTGCGCAGCTTCAGCAGGCCCTTGCGGACCTCATCCGCCGCAAGTTCATCGATAGTACGCAACCGCCTGTTGCCCAGATGGTCGATATCGTCCACCTCACCCTCATTATTCCGCAGCCCCATGATATACTTCATCGTATTTAAGAAGTCCTCAGGCCGAAGCGTCATCTCGTTCTCATCAACGCTCTGGCTGAACTTGCGATTCAGACGGAACCGCCCAACCTTGCCCAGCCGATAACGGTTCATATCGAAGAACTTCTCTTTGAAGAAGTTCTTGGCCTTTTCTGCGTTCGGAGGATTGCCGGGCCGCAGACGCATATAGAACTTCAGAAGCGACTGCTCGTGGCTCTCACAATCATCTTCGGCAATCGTGTTGAGTATTAGCGGGTCTTTTACCTTCTCCACAACTTCGATTTTCTTCACACCGCTTTGCTGGATAATACTGACACGGTCGCCTATCTGCGTACCCGCCTTGACTATAATCTCGCCGCTTTCCTTATCCACTATCGGCCCGACCACCCACATCTCGGGCGCCAGTTTGTCCTTGCTCACAGTTTTGGTCGGATAGAACAGCCGTATAACCTCTTCGCTCGTCCCCATTTCAGGAGAAATAGCGCGAAGGAATATCGTCGCCGGTATCTTGCTCGACTGGTCAATTTTTACTACCAGAACGTCTTTTTTGGTTACGCCTATCTCAATCCAGCTTCCTCGTTCGGGTATTATCCTGCCGCCGTGAAGGACGCGGTCGCCTTCCTTGCTCTCTATCAGAAAGTCCACACCAGGCGAACGGTGAAGCTGACTGACTATCACACGCTCGGCGCCGTTTATGACAAACTCGCCACCGCCTATCATAACCGGAACCTCACCCAGGTATATCGCCTGCTCGGCGATGTCCGCTCCTTCACTGCGCTTCAGCCTGCACGCAATCTTCAGGGGATAGCCGTACGTCAGGCGAAGCTGACGACACTGCTTCGTCGTATAACGAGGCTCTTCCAGCTCGTAATATAGAAACTCCAGGGTCATACTCTTATCGTAGCTCTCTATCGGGAACACTTCCCTGAAGAGGCCTTCGAGGCCCTGATGTTTCCGTTTCGTCGGGCTAACTTCGTGTTGCAGGAACCGTTCATAGCTCTCCTGCTGCAGTGCCACCAAATCCGGTATCGGAACCGCATCTTTGACCTTGCCGAAACTGCGCACCTCTGCCGTCACCATGTCACTCTCCAAATTTCCCGATTTAATAATCGCCGTTCTATATTCGTTATCCGCTTATGCGCCTCTCAACCCGCGCACCCCGCATATTCAAACGTTTTATCTATACCCTGAACCCTGTACCCATGTATTTTACGTCAGCTCTACCGTCGCACCGGCCCCTTCCAGCTGCTTCTTCGCAGCTTCCGCCTCATCCTTGGTCAGCCCTTCTTTCACCGGCTTCGGTGCGCCCTCTACAAGGTCCTTCGCTTCCTTCAGGCCCAGTGCCGTAAGGGCGCGAACTTCCTTAATTACCTGGATCTTCTTGTCACCAACCGCCTTGAGCACCACGTTAAACGTCGTCTTCTCTTCAGCCGCCGGCGCTTCGGCCCCTGCACCCGCAGCAGCAGCTAAAACAACACCGCCGCCCGCAGGCTCGATGCCGTACTCTTCCTTGAGATAATCGCCAAGCTCCTTCGCCTGCATCAGCGTCAATCCGACAATCTTATCGCCAAGCGTCTTGATGTCTTTGCTCCAGCTCTTGGATTCTTCCTTTGCTGCCGTTTCCTGAACTTGTTCTTCTGCCATCTTTAAAAACTCCTGTATCTTTCAGTGTCGTATGTAGCCGGAACCACACATCCCGTTTAACCCGTTACCAGGGCTTCATATTCGACCGTTTCAATTACCCAATTTCGTCGTCCGTTCTCTGTCCTCAGTCATCCGCTATGCTGCCTCTTTCTCTTTTTTCTCTATAAGCGCCTTCACGCACCCGGCAATAATACCGCCTGAACTTATTACCGACGAGGCAATCCGTCCGCCGGGCGATAAGGCCAGCATCACAACCTGGCCCTGCAGCTCCGCACGATTTGGCATCTTCGCCAGCCCCTGCGCACCATTGGCGTCAAGAATCGCTCCTTCGAGAAACGCGCCTTTTACCTGCAGCGACGTCACCTTCTTCCCCCATTTAGTTAATTCCTTGGCCACGTCAACTATACTGTCGCCGCCGTATGCAATAGCGCAAGGCCCTTCAAAAAGGCCCGCCGCAGCTTCCATGTCCTGCTTCTTAAGCACTTCGCGGAAAAGAGTATTCTTCACAACCATCAGCTTAATGCCCTTTTCCTTCAGGCCGCCGCGCATAACATTGTTATCGACTCCGCCGACTCCCATCGTACTGACGACGATAAAGTCCTGCGCCTTATCCTGGCTTATCTTCTTTTCTAACTGACTCTGAACCAGACCTTTTACAAACTTACTCATTTTCTATTCCCTATACGCTGTACGCTATATGCTGACATTCACTCCCGGACTCATCGTCGCCGAAAGACACATCTTCTTGATATAAGTGCCCTTCGTCGTCGAAGGCTTAATCTTTCTTATATGCTCCACGAACGCTTCGATATTCTCCATAAGGCTCTTCGTTTCGAAGCTCTGCTTGCCGACGACTGCGTGAACGTTCCCGCCGGCGTCGTTACGAAATTCAATCTTGCCCGCCGCAAACTCCACCACCGCCGAAATCACATCCGCCGTTACCGTCCCGTTCTTCGGCGAAGGCATCTTGCCCTGCGGACCGAGAACTCGCCCGAGCTTGCCGACCTTGCCCATCACCTTCGGCGACGCTATCGCCACGTCAAAGTCCATCCACCCGTCACTGACCTTCTTAACCAAATCATCCACCCCGGCTTCTATCGCCCCTGCCTTTTTCGCTTCTTCCGCCTCTTCGCAAAATGCTATCACCCTTTTCTTCTTGCCAATCCCATGCGGAAGAGATATAGAGCCGCGAACCAGCTGGTCCGCCTGTTTCGGGTCGATTCCCAGGTTCAGCACACATTCGACGCTCTGGTCGAACTTAACGCCCTTGAAAGACTTGATCTTTTCTACAGCATCAGCCAGGCTGACCGGCTCCTTGCTGACTTTCTCAGCCTCCGACTTGTAACGCTTGCTTCTTTTTGCCATTTACATTTCCTTAATTCGCGACTTATCGCTCCCACTTAACGCCGTGGTCCGCATGAATAATTCAAAACTTAAGATTTTTACTTTTAACCTTCTATCTCTATGCCCATACTGCGGGCCGTCCCCTCGATTATCTTCGTCGCATGGTCCATATCGTACGCGTTGAGGTCGTTGAATTTCGTCTGTGCTATCTCTTTGACCTGCTGTTTGGTGACCTTGCCGACCTTTTCCTTGTTGGGAATCCCGCTGCCCTTTGCAACCTGCGCCGCCTGTTTCAGCAGTACCGCCGCAGGCGGACTCTTAACCTCGAAAGCGAAGCTCTTGTCTTTATAAACGGTGATTACCACCGGCACCGTCATGCCGTTCATCTCTTTAGTCCGCTCGTTGAACTGGGAAACGAACTGCCCGATATTCACCCCGCGCTGACCCAATGCAGGCCCAATCGGCGGTGCAGGAGTCGCCTGACCACCGGAAGCCTGAAGTTTTATCACTGTTAATATCTCTTTCGCCATTATTTTATACCCTGTACCCTACACCCTGTGCCCTATACTTTCTCTATCTGCCAGTACTCGATATCCAGCGGAGTATTCCTGCCGAAGATACTGACGACCACTTTTACAATCCCCCTCTCCTGGTCAATCGAATCCACCTCGCCCTCGAAATTCTCGAACGCCCCTTCTCGAATCTTTATATGGTCACCAGGCTCGAAATCGACCTTGATACTCGGTGCTTGCTCGGGCTTTTCAGCTTCCATCAGCATCTTCGCCACGTCCGTATCACGCATCGGCGTCGGTATCCCCTCGGTGCTGATAAAATCACCCACGCCGCTCGTCTCTTTAATCATAAACCACGCCTTCTCCGGAACTCGACCGTCCTCGGTCGGCTCCATCTCCATAAATACGTAACCAGGATACAGCTTGCGCTTATGAACCGTCTGCTTGCTGCCCCGAATCCGCTTTACCGATTCGACCGGAACTTCGACCCTGCCGATGACGTCTCCAAGGCCTTCCACCTCGACCTTGCGGTCGAGAGCCTCTTTTACATGCATCTCTTTATTGGATTGAACCCGTAAAACGTACCACTGCATCTAATAGCCCGCCTTTACTTACAAAAGCTCAAATCCCTATCACGTCCGTGAAGAATATACTGAACATCAGGTCGGCAAGACCCAAAAATGCCGACATGATTACCACTACGCTTATCACCACCACCGTCGAGACCGCTATCTCTTGGCGGCTCGACCAGCTCACCTTTTTCATCTCCCCTTCGGCGTCAATCATGAAGTTTGCTATCGAAGCCTTATTCAAAAGCCAGAATATAACAATACCAAGCACAGCGAAAACGCCCACCGGCACCATCGTCTTTACCCACATCTCGACCTGCTCATTGCGAAAATCCAACGCATTGAGCTGCCGGTACAACGCCAGGCACCCGAGAGCAGCTATAATACCCCAGCCGAACCCGCTGCCTAATCGTGTATACTTGCCCTGACCACGCTTATATATCTCAAACTTCATACTCTGGTTTCCTTCCGCACTTACTATTTAACCAATTAACCATTTAACCAATTAACCAGTATCTACCAGGCCAGAAGGGAATCGAACCCCCAACCTTCGGTTTTGGAGACCGACGCTCTGCCAATTGAGCTACTGGCCTATTCTCTTTTACTATCAAAGAACCAACTTATTCTTTATTAATCAATACCCCTTCAGGGGGTTCAAATTCCGTTTAGCCCCGCCACCTGTGGGCGGGGTTACGTTTCTTTGTTTTGTTCGGCAGACGCCGGTTTACCATCCTTAACTTCTGCGAAGGAGGGCACGACAACTTTTTTCTATTTAGCCCACAGGCCTTTAGCCCGCCGGCCTGTCCGCCGTAGTCTTGGCGAAGGCGGCTACCTGGGGGGTACAACGCTCTACAGTATTCACTTTTCACTGTCTGCCGACGTCGTCACTACAAAATTCTGAATTTTACATTCAATATTGGATATTCAGCTTCTGAACCCTGAACCCTGAACCCTATACACCCTACTTTCTCCGTATCTTATGTACCGTCCTTGTCCTGCTGTGCGGGCAGAATTTCTTCAGCTCCAGCTTTGGCGTACCTTCGGCCACACTGACATTCGTGCGGTAATTCCGCTGTCCGCACTCTTTACATTCCAGCCACACATCTTCACGTTTGCTTTTCTTCTTGGCCATAATATGTCTCTGTGCACTTTGCGACGTTTATTTGTCATCCCTGCGAAAGCAGGAATCCATCTTGTTTAGCAGTTGCCGGTTTGCCGCGGCGTAACGGCTCGTCACGGCGAAGTATAACGAAGACGGGCACGGCGACTCGGTTATCTGTCTTCCGTCATCCGCCTTCTGTCTCCTGTATTCTTCTTTCAGCGGACAACACCCCCGCAGGGCACAATCCGCCTCCTTGCTTCACCAAACACCGATACTCGCGTTTACCCGCCGACGTTACTCAATCACCTTCGTAACCACGCCGGCCCCGACGGTACGTCCGCCTTCTCGAATCGCAAAACGAACGCCTTCTTCCATCGCTATCGGGAAGATAATTTCCACTTCCATCGCGATATTGTCACCCGGCATGCACATCTCTGCCGCTTTACCTTCGCGACTCTTCAGGCCGAGTATCCCGCCTGTCACGTCCGTCGTACGGAAGTAGAACTGGGGCTTATATCCGGCAAAGAACGGCGTATGACGACCGCCCTCTTCTTTTGTCAGTACGTAGACCTCCGAGTCGAACTTCGTATGCGGTGTAATGCTTCCGGGCTTTGCAATGACCTGGCCGCGCTCCAGTTCCTTCTTCTCCACGCCTCGCAGCAGCAGCCCGACGTTATCCCCGGCCTGTCCCTCATTGAGCGTCTTATTGAACATCTCGACACCCGTTACAACCGTCTTTCTGATATCCTTCGAAAGACCGATTATCTCGACCTCTTCACCGACCTTAATCATGCCGCGCTCAATCCTGCCCGTTCCAACGGTGCCTCTTCCCTTGATACTGAACACGTCTTCGACGGGCATCAGGAAAGGCTTATCAATTTCACGCTTCGGAATCGGGATAAACTCATCCATCGCCTTGAGCAGCTCAACGATGGGCTTGCACTCCGGGTCGTCTAGACTCTCGGCCCTCATCGCCTTGATTGCCGAACCGCGGATAATCGGTGTCTCGTCGGCCGGAAAGTTATACTTGCCCAGCAGCTCTCTGACCTCGAGTTCCACTAAATCCAGAAGTTCCGGGTCGTCAACAAGGTCGACCTTATTAAGGAACACCACGATTTCCGGAACGTTCACCTGCCTGGCAAGCAGAATATGCTCACGTGTCTGCGGCATCGGCCCGTCGCTCGCAGAGACCACCAGTATCGCTCCGTCCATCTGGGCCGCTCCGGTAATCATGTTCTTGACGTAGTCAGCATGACCCGGACAGTCGATATGTGCATAGTGGCGGTTTTCCGTCTCGTACTCCACGTGTGCCGTTGCAATAGTCAGAATCTTGGTCGCATCTCTTCGGCCCTGCGATTCCGACGCCTTGGCGATTTCGTCGTACGACTTGAAAGTCGACAGGCCCTTCAGTTCCATTACCTTCGTCATCGCCGCCGTTAACGTCGTCTTACCATGGTCAACGTGCCCGATTGTACCGACGTTGACGTGTGGTTTTGTTCTTTCGAATACTGCCTTAGCCATTTCAGTTCAAACCTCCAATCTACTATTGGGTTATCATTCCCTAATCCCGTTCTATCCTTAATATCACCACCACACCACTTACTCATTCACCTCCGGCCATTCGCCGGAAATCCTCTCATCCCGTTTAGCCCCAACACCTGAACTGGGGGGCACGTCCTTTCATTTAGCCACCAGCTTCGCCTGGGGGACCAATTTCACTTAGCTGCTGAAGGGACTTGAACCCTTGACCCCGTCCTTACCAAGGACGTGCTCTACCACTGAGCTACAGCAGC
>CAZFHM010000019.1:0-4237 GCA_964518825.1 uncultured Pirellulales bacterium | reverse complement strand
GAACCCTTGACCCCGTCCTTACCAAGGACGTGCTCTACCACTGAGCTACAGCAGCATTATTCGGCGCTTGCCGATAATTCAAAATTGCCGCTTACCTGCGAACTAACGACTATCGACCAGCCACTATCGACTAACCGCTGCCGCAAAAAGAGCTTGCGGCTGATAGGGAGCTTACGCCAGCCAGGCCGAAATAGATAAAACACGCTCCCTACACCTTTCGCCCGTTTCAATCTTGCTGCTCAGCAGGCGCAGGAACCGTATAAATCCTTAAAATTTAGGTTGTAAAAGCACAGTAGTTTATCCAAAGCAGCCGAACTTGCAAAGCTTAATTTTTCCAAAAATTCCAAAAAATTTCCAAAAAATTAAGATATACCCCAAATTGGCACAGATTCCCCCCAGATTAACACAGACTTGGCCCCGCTTCCCATCGGGGGTTCCTATGACAACCCCCTGCCGCGGCGTCTGGCCTTGGTGTCTTGCTGTCGCCTGCCTCCGAAAGACAGCAACGGAGGCGGCGGCGATTTCGTTGGTGAAATAGCCGAGGCACTTTGAGCGGCCGTTGATGTAGAAAATGGTCGGCCTTTGTTTTTTCAAGAGCGCGATTTTAGAATGTCGCGTATCTCGGTGAGCAGGACTTCCTGCTGCGGTAGAGCGGCCTGGGCAGCCGGCTTTTCCTCTTCCTTGCGCTTGAGCCTGTTAATCATTCGTATTACAAGGAAAATCGCAAAGGCAATAATGACGAAGTTGATAATGGTGTTGATGAACATGCCATAGTTGATGGCGACGGCAGGCTGTTCTCCGACGGCCTTTTTCAAAGTTACCACAAGACTCGAAACGTCAACATCGCTTGTAAGTACTCCTACCGGGGGCATAATGATATCATTCACGAGCGAGTTGACAATTTTGCCGAACGCCCCGCCGATGACGATACCGACGGCCATGTCGATGACGTTGCCACGCATCGCAAATGTTTTGAATTCCTTCGCAAAACCCATAAATGGTCTCCTTAATTTGATGTCGATTTGGTTGGCACAATTCCGTCCTTGTCGTTTTGTATGATTGTACTTCGGATGCTGGATAAGGGAAGAGGGTTTCTCGATACTATATACTCGATACTGGATGCTTGATACTGGATGGTAGGTCGGAACCCCACGTGAAACGTGGGGCTAAATATAACGGCTAAACAAGTCGCCGTGCCCCTTCCGCAGCGCCAGGACCCGCCGGGAGTGGATTACTTGCGTTTCGAGGCGAGCAGGCGAACAAGTGTAATCGCCAGATACAGCAGCACCTGGCCGATTATGAGGGCGAGCAGGCCAAATCCGACGATTGTTATCGCGAGCGATACGATGATTGACAGGCCGACCCAAAGAAGCGCCGAGGTGTTTTCAATTTGAGCGGCCTTGTAGTAAATAATCGCAAATACGATCATGGCAATGGTATTAAAGCTGTATAGGTTGACGAAAGAATCCATAGTGACTATTTTACGTCCTGCAGAGCCGGTGGCAAGAGAATTGCCTTCGGATTGGATGGCCACTGTTGTTGACCTTGCGGCTTTTAGGGGTGATGGGAAGGCAAAGCTAAAAAAATCACAGCCTGCCTTACTAATAAATACGGTTTTCTTTACTTTGTCACACTTTTATGATATAATATTCTTTGTATAGACAAAAAAAGGGTAGGGGTAGAGAGGAGGTACCCAAAATGAGAAATGGGAAGCTGGCTTTTGTTTTTCTGGTGCTTATTGCAACAGTTTTGCCGAAAGCTGAGGCGAGCGTTTTTTCGGACGATTTCGATGATGGTGATATAAGTGACTGGACGGTCACTACAACCGGAGCCGGAACTTTCGACGTAACGAGCGATAAATCCGTGAGCTCTCCTTTTAGCGTACACATGAAATCTTTGGCAAGCGGCGATAAGGCAATAGGTGTTTCGCCTTCATACGATTTGGACCTTTCAGAAAATTATGATGTTTCATTCTCTTTCCTAATCCCGCACACAAACAACCATTGGTTTGAAGTGTTCAATAACCATCAAATCTATCTTATTATTGATTCCGGGGACGATTTTAAATATTACGATGGAAGTACGAGTCACCTGATTAGCGAACTATCGACGGACCAATGGTACTCCATTGAAATTAAAGCCCGTCCCTCCCTGGATACCTACATCGTCTATATTGATTCAGAGCCTAACCGGACCTGCGATATGTGGGTACATACCGGCTTTGAAACAGATTTCCGAATAGGAGAAAGAAACAGTGACGGGACCTATTATGACTACGGAGAAGCATACTGGGACAATATGGTAATCACCCAGCCGGTTGATTCGGACGGCGACGGCGTTATGGACCCGAATGATAACTGCTCCTATGACTATAATCCGGAACAAGCTGACAGGAACGCGGACGGCTGGGGAGATGTGTGTGAATGTATCGCCGCCAACCTCGATGGGTTTGATTCTATCGACTTTTCAGATTTCTCAATTTTTGCATCCGACTGGCGACAAAACGGAACAGGCCTGGCAGGTGATATTAATAGTAATGAGGCTGTCGATTTTAATGATTTGGAGATAATCGCGTATCATTGGTTAAGCGACTGTTCTGAAGAGTAAACATCCTCGATACTTGATGCTCGATTCTGGATGCTCGATGCTCGGCTACTGATTACTGACTTCTGACTGCCGACTACCAGCTACTGCTCTACATACCCAATTCGCGGACCTGGTTCATCAGGTTGTTGTACAGGCCGGCCATAGCGTAGGCCAGCAACACCGTAACGGCAATCATCACAACAGTGATAAACAGCTTCTTAACCAGGCTGTAATTCGGATTCAGCCAGACAAGCGGAATTGCGAACGGGCCGGCAAATAAAAACGCAACGATCCAGGTCGTCTGCGAATAATACCATTTTTTCTTCTGCTGAGGCGGCTGAGAGAGAAATTCACCACAGAAGCGGCACTTGATAGCTTCGGCCTGGATTTCTTCGGCACAGAATGGACATTTCTTGGTCATACCGGCCTGTCCTGTAGGCTGTTCCAATAAAGTCTGCATTTTAGCGTTTCTCCTAAGTATATACGACAAGAAGGTCGTTTTGTCTTTATCGGCGTTTGGCTGGGACGGGTTAAGACCGTATCGCGTATTGCGTCGTGCGTATTGCGTATCGGGGTCTTGTGAGGGGATTTTTTAGTTTTCAGTGTCGGGATTAGCGGGTAAAATAGTCTCAGCAGTCAGCGGAAGGTGTATAGGGTATAGTCGATGGAAATGCGATCGAAAGGGGAAAATAATGGCACGTAAAGGCGTTGATAAAGATACGAGAAGGAAAATTCTTGATGCGCGCAGACTTGTCGAAGATGTGATGAAGACGGATGGGAATGAAGCCGAGACACGACGGCGCGTCGAGCGCATATTTGAATCTGTTATGGGGTATAATGTATTAAAGCACCTAAGCAGAGAGCGTGCAATAAAAGGAAGTGGTGAAACTGAACATGTCGATTTTGCTGTACAGCTTGAACCTGGTGTGGATGCAGAACCGATGATAATGGTCGAGCTGAAACGAGTGGGTGTAGACCTGGCGCTTAAACATCTTAAACAAGTAACATCTTATGCGATAGATGCCGGTTGTGAATGGATCCTGCTTACTAACAGTAGAGATTGGAGGGTATACCATGTCGAATTTGGCCAACCACCGCGGACAAAACTTGTTGAACAATGGAATTTAATAGACGGTGACATATCAGAGTTAGCAGCCAAGTTTGAGTTGATCAGCTATAAACAAGTAAAAAAAGGAGGCCTAAAAAAATTGTGGGAAAAAACGACGGTTCTGTCGCCGAGAAGTTTGTTAAGCACCTTGGTAAGCAGCGAGGTTCTGAGAGTAGCGTGCCGTGTGTTAAAAAAGAACAGTGGAATAATGATCGAAGCTATAGATATAGTCAACGGTATAAAAAAACTTCTGAATGAAAATGCAGCAAACGAACTGTCTCAGATAAAAATAACTCTAAGTAATAAGAGCGGAAGGAAAAGAAACAAAGAAAACCATTCGGAAACGGCTAAGCAGAATAAGACAGGAGAGGTTTCCGAAGCAGTGACAGAGGAAACCACTACCGAAGACGACACCATGAACCTACCGGAAGCTAAATGAAAAGGAAAGTCACCGTGCCTTCTCTTGCTGAAGCTATAGAGGGTAAACCGGCGACTACTAAACGGGATGGATTCCTGCGAAAGCAGGAATGACGTTAGTCGGGG
>CAZFHM010000018.1:0-19321 GCA_964518825.1 uncultured Pirellulales bacterium | reverse complement strand
TGCTCCGTTTGCCGACAGCTTCAGACCAAAAAGCGGCAACTTCCTCAGCGCATTCGACGGCGCCGACGCCTATGGCCAGTGGCGATTGCGCATAAACGACCTTTACCACGAGGACAAGGGATATCTGGAAAACTTCGAACTGATAATTACCGTGCCGGAGCCGGCAACGTTTGTGCTCTTTACTTTGGCAGGGTGCCTGCTGCGGCGCCGCAGCTAATCTTTCAAATCCAGGCCTGCGTCTTTTTCCATTACCTTTTTCGCCTGCTCGGCTTTGAACTCCGACAGCTTCCTGTTCAAAGCCTCGTCCGACAGCGCCAGAATCTGCACCGCCAGAATCGCCGCGTTTTTCGCTCCCGCCTTGCCGATAGCAACTGTCGCAACCGGCACACCCGGCGGCATCTGAACTGTGCTCAAAAGTGCATCCAGTCCGCCGACGCCTTTGTCGCTGTCTATGGGCACGCCGATAACAGGCACAGTCGTCCTGGCCGCAAGGGCCCCGGCCAGATGCGCCGCCATACCAGCCGCCGCAATTATTACTTTTGTACCGTTCGCCGCAGCCTTATCCGCAAATTCCGCCGCCATTTGAGGCGTTCTGTGCGCCGAGATTACCCGCACCGTCGGCTCTATTCCGAATTCCTGCAATTGCTCGATACAGCTTTTCATCACCTTCATATCGCTGTCCGAGCCCATTACCACCGCCACCGCTTGTTTATTTTCAGATGCCATTGTTTTTCTTAGCCCCTGAGCTTAAAATGACTTTTAATCTGAACGAGCAGGTTTCGTTATCATAGCGATGGAGTCTTCAAAATGCAAACGAGAAAGCCGGTCGTCGCCGGTCAGTTCTACGCGGGCACGCGGGACTCCTGCCTTGCCGAGCTGACGCAGTGCCTCGCCGAGCGCGAGATTACAGAATCCCTGCCTGATACTATTGTTGCCGGTATCGTCCCGCACGCAGGCTGGGTCTTCAGCGGCTCACTGGCGGCGATGGTCTTTTCCGCCGTCAAACAGCAGAACGATTCCGTCGATACCTTCGTAATCTTTGGTGCTGCTCATAGCTATCACGGCCGCGAACCGGCAGTTTACGATAAAGGCGCCTGGCTGACTCCTCTCGGTGAGATGCCCATCGACGAATCCCTTGCCCGCTGGGCTTTGCATAACGGGCCCGCTGTAGCCAATCCTGGTGCGCATACCTACGAGCACAGCATCGAGGTGCAGTTGCCGTTCATCCAGCACATTTTCCCCAATGCCAAACTGCTGCCGATACTTACACCCCCGGCCAATGAAGCGATAGAGCTTGGCCGGTCTCTTGGCGAAATGGCAAAACAGGAAGACAAAAAAATCGTTTTCATCGGCTCGACCGACCTGACACACTACGGCCCGCGATATGGCTTTGCCCCGATGGGCACCGGCCGGAATGCACTAAAATGGGCAAGCGAAGTCAACGACAAAGAGTTCATCGATTTTGCCCTTCAGATGCAGCCTGAAAAAATGCTCCACTCCGCTGATAAAAATTATAACGCCTGCGGCGCAGGCGCCGCCGCTGCCGCAGTCACCGCGGCAAAACAGCTCGGCAAAAACGAAGGAACGTTACTTGCCCATACCGACAGCAATACGATAATGACCCAAAAAATGGGTTCCGGCAGCACCGAAAGCGTCGGCTACGCCGCCATTGTCTTCTGACCATCCATAGTCGGCCTGTGGATTCGACGAGCGATTAGATTAATCGAAAGGGTCGCACATGTTGCCCTGTTCGGCCTTTTTCGGTTGTTTGTCTTCGAGATAGCCTAACACGTCTCCTATTGACCAGCCTTCTTCATAAGCCATCCTCGTTAGACGTGTGTTGAGCCTGGCATGACAATTGCCTTCACCGATGTACTGACCTTCCGAAATCATATGACCTGTTAAAGACCGCGGCAGACCGATTTTGCTGATCTTTCCGAATACGACGCTCGTGACACCGCATTGCCGCATCAAGATGCCTATATGGTCATCCAGGACAAAAACAGCCATGTCGTCAACAGGAGCAGAATCATACAGCTTCTCACGGCCCAGATTCCAGGTCTTGAAGATTGCAGCGTCTATGATTGCATCACCACCGACACCATCGCTGTCGCCGCATTCCAAAAGCGCTAACTCCTCCGGGTCAACTTCGATGACTAACCACATAGTCTCAGCAAGTACCTCCTTGGCCGGGCAATCTTGAGACTGGTCGAAAAGTCTCTCCCTGCACGTCATCTTGTAAACGACCAGCTCCGCCGAGGCCGGAATACAAAAGACCGCAACTAACATTACCAACATTATCTTTTTCATGCTTCCTTCCTTTCCTAAAAACCCGAATCAAAATTTCTGATTTGTCTTTTCTTACCTCCGAAGTCTCATGCAGGCTCACAGACCTTCATCGTTGCCTGCTCCCTGCAAAGGTCGTATGGGCGAAATTTACGGTGCTGCCGGCATACATCCTTACCTGTGAAAACTGCGGACACACTATCTCCGCAAGTGTGGGCTATAAAAAACACATCCTCCCTGGCCGGATAGGGCCCGTTTCCGTATATGCCGGTAATGGCTTCACCCTTAGGTTCCTTCCTGTAAGGACCCTATCACAACACAAACCAGCTGTCAACGGCAAATCGGCATTTTCTGACGTATTTTTTTGGAAATACTCGTCGTTGCAGGTATAATTCTAACTCATCAGTAAGGCGCATTGGACAGCCGAATGTTCGAGGTGAAATTCATTGGCAGGAAGTTATAATCGGGCTTTTATAGTTATCAAAACATGTGAGGAGTTCCTCGGATGAATCTAAACAGATGGTTTTCAGCGGCGAAAAAGGCGGCCCTGACCATGACGGTTTTGGCGATGCTTCTGTACATTGGTTGCAAGTCGAAAAAATCTCAAGGCGACAGGGGCTCGGGTAGCTCGGCCGCCGTCTCCGCCGCCGAAGCCGAAAAGCTCCGCCGGGAAAACGCCCGCTTAAAAACAGCTCTTGAAGAAGCTAATTGCCCCACGAGCGAGCATCGTCCCGAAACTGCCGGCGGCGAAATAGAGAGCCCCTCTTATCCTGACCAGGATAAAGTGGATGCCGTCATCAGTGCATACTCCGCCGCGACTTCCACAGAAGAAAAACTTAAGCTGCTGGCTCGGCTTGGTGCACTTGTGCATAGCGGGGACCCGGTGGTAATTGTTCTTATTGAAAGTGCGTTACAGGACCCTGATGTGCGGGTCAATCGCGCCGGGGCCGATTTGCTGGAGGACTTTGAGACGGCACAGGCCCTGCCTGCAATAGAAAAGGCCCTCAATAGTTCCGACCCGGAGACCCGCGAGTTGGCGGTGGTGCCGTTAGCCAATATCAGGGACCCCAAAGCGACCGAGTTATTGACAATCGCTTTGGAGGACGAATCGGAAGACGTCAGACAGGCGGCTTTCGATTCGCTCGACGAACAGTCCCCGGGCATCCGGCTCGAAGTGCTTGAGACGGCAATCGGGCTTTCGCACTATGACGTGAAGCGCCAGGCCGTGGACGGACTTGAAGACCTGGGTAACCACCGAGCCCTGGAAATACTGCTGCTGGGACTTAAAGACCCCGACCCTGATTTTCGAGACGAAGTCAATCAAAGCCTCGATTATCTGATAGACCAGAAATTCGAATCTTACGAACAGGGCCTTGCCTGGTGGAACGAGAATCGCGCAAAACTGGATGAGGATTTATTCCCACTGGAAGAGAAAGAAGAGGAATGAACCTGGATGAACATGATATAGCAGCCCTGTAGTTCGTCTATAAAGTTCCGCCCGCTCTATCCCCGGCTCGAAAACTTACCGTTGGCGTTAAGCTAAACTTAAGGTTAAAATGTGATTTAGTCGGACAATCAGGAATATACATTAGCCGGTTATCTAAGGACAACGAAATGAGACCGCAAGCCTGGTGTGGCCGAATTGCACCGTTTCTTTTGCTGATGGTTGTCGTTTTTTGGGCATCGGCTCAAGTTGCCGACGGCAATACTCCCCAAACGATAGATGATTATCTGCGGTACGCATTGCTCAACAACGCCGGCGTAAAGGCCGGCTTCGAGCAATTCAAAGCCGCCGTCGAGCAAATCCCCCAGGCAAAGGCGCTCGAAGACCCGACGTTCACTTACGGTTATTTCGTCGAGGAGGTCGAAACCCGCGTCGGCCCGCAGAGAAACCGCTTCAGCATCATGCAGAAATTTCCCTGGTTCGGCGTAATCGAAGCAAGGACCGATGCCGCCTCTGCAAAGGCCAAGGCCGCACACCGGCGCTACGAGGCCGCCAAACTCGAACTATTCTGGCAGGTCAAAGACGTCTTCTTTGAATATACATATCTCGCCACCGCTACAGACATCGCCGAGCGGAACCTCGAGCTAATCGAACGTTTCGAGGAGGTTGCACGAAACAAATACCGAGCCTCGACCGCCACACATCCCGATATAATCCGCGCCCAGGTCGAACTTGCCAGGCTCGATGATGTCCTCAAGAGCCTGCAAAAGTTACGAGCCCCGACCGCAGCAAGACTAAATGCCGTTCTCAATCGTCCTGCCGATACTCCGCTGCCCTGGCCGCAAAAACCGCAGGCGAAACAAGTCGTCCTCGAACAGCAAAAGATTTTAGAGCTTCTCGTACAATCTAATCCCGAATTAGCCGCCCTCGACTGGCAGACCCAGGCCGCAAGGGCGAACCTTGCCCTTGCCAAAAAAAGATTCTATCCGAACTTCGGCGTCGGAGTCGATGTGATTCAAACCGACAACGCCCTGATGCCGAACGTCCGAGACAGCGGCAAAGACCCCGTCATACTTATGTTCTCTGTAAATATCCCGCTGTGGCAGGATAGTTACAAGGCCGGCGAAAGACAGGCCCAGGCCGAACTCCAAAAGGCCCAGGAGCAGAAAGTCGAAACCGAAAATCAGATAATTGCGCAGACCATACGTGTCCTGTACGATATCGAAGATGACCAGAGGAAAATACAATTATACGGTGACATCCTTGTCACCAAAGCGCAGGAACTTGTCGCCGCTTCCGAGTCGGCATACAGAGCGGGTAACGTTGACTTTCTGTCTCTGATTGACGCCCAGCGAATGTTGCTGAAATACCAGCTTGACTACGAAAGAGCGCTGACTAATAAAGAACAGAAAATCGCAGAGCTTGAGATGCTCATCGGACAGGAATTCTGAAAGATTTTATCGGGAACAGTATATATGGATGGATTCAATTTTGTTTCACTAATCGAACCGTTAGGCATAACCGCGTTGACGCTGCTTTTGATTACTGTTGCAACGGGTCTGTTTCGCAGAAAGCTCGGTCGACGCTTTATGAAGGTGCACAAAACCTTTGCCTGGCTGACTGTTGCCGTCGCCCTGTGCCACGGAACCCTGGTTATGCTGCTCTTTTAGCTAACCGCCTTTTTGCTCGGAATGCAGGGATATGGCCAGAACATAATCCTACTATTATAGTATGGATTATAAGTATTTGAGGATTACAGGAATGAAATCACCATTTACGGGAAAAACTGGCGCCATTAAGTTCTTAATAGTAATAATCTTAGCGTTCTTCGCCGGCTTTGTCTTGAAGAGTCTGATTTCCGCACCGCCGCCCGAACCTGCCGAAAGTCAGCAGAAACAGACAATCTGGACCTGTTCAATGCACCCCCAGATTCGCCAGCCAAAACCCGGAAAATGCCCCATCTGCTTTATGGACTTGATACCGGTAACCACGTACGAACACGAAAAACCGCTGGGACCGCGGCAAATCGCCTTTTCCCCCGAAGCCATAAAACTGATGGAAATACAAACAACGCCCGTCGAGCGCAAATTCGTCGAAGCCGAAATCCGAATGGTCGGCAAAGTTGATTACGATGAAACACGTCTGAAGGACATTACCGCCTGGGTCCCCGGCCGAATCGACCGCCTTTTCGTCGACTTCACCGGCACCGAGGTAATCAAAGGCGACCATATGGTTCGCCTCTACAGCCCCGACCTCATAAGCGCACAGGCCGAATACCTGCAGGCTCTAAAGGCCGCACAGAACATCAGGGACACTTCTTCAGAATTGGTTAATCGCTCCACCCAGGCCATGCTCAAAGCCGCGCGCGAAAAACTTGCCCTGCTCGGACTTCAGGATAAACAGATCGAAGAAATTGAGAAAGCAGGCGAACCTACCGACTATATAAACATCTACGCTCCCCTCGGCGGAATTGTAATTCAAAAGCACACCACCGAAGGGATGTACGTTCAGACCGGCACAAAAATCTACACCATCGCCGACCTCTCG
Organism: uncultured Pirellulales bacterium; assembly: GCA_964518825.1. Lineage (GTDB taxonomy): Bacteria > Planctomycetota > Phycisphaerae > Sedimentisphaerales > Anaerobacaceae > JBBABK01. The sequence goes on along the minus strand of CAZFHM010000018.1, from coordinate 13,044 downwards.
CAGGTATGGGTTAATCTCGACGCCTATGAATCCGACGTAAATATGGTGGCCTACCAGCAGCCGGTCAGGTTTACCGTCGAGGCCTATCCGGGCGAGACATTCGGAGGCAAAATCACCTTCAAATCACCTATTCTCGACCCGAAGACCCGCACGATAAAGCTCCGTGTTGATGTCCCCAACCCCGACGGCAGACTCAAGCCTGGTATGTTCGTCAGCGCGGTCGTATATTCGAAACTTGCCCAAAGCGGTGTTATGACGGACCCCAACCTTATTGGGAAATACACCTGCCCGATGCACCCGTCAATTTTGAAGGACTCACCCGGCACCTGCGACATCTGCGGAATGGATTTGGTCACTGTCGAATCGCGCTGGCTTGTAAAAATAAACCAATCCAACCAGCCTCCGCTGGTTATCCCTGCGTCTGCTCCGCTGGTTACCGGCAAACGTGCGGTCGTTTATGTACAGACCGCCGACCCCAATCACCCAATCTTCGAAAGCCGCGAGGTCGTCCTCGGACCGCGGGCAGGCGATTACTATATCGTTAAACAAGGCCTTGCCGAGGGCGAGCTTGTTGTAACCAACGGCAATTTCAAAATCGACTCGGCACTGCAAATCCAGGCCAAACCGAGCATGATGAGCCCGACAGGCGGCGCGCCCCCGGCGCATCATCACGACAACGGACAAATGAAAATGGAAAATTGAAAACTTTTTTGAAAGGATGGGAAAATGCGTTCCAAAGTACTAAGAATCACAAAATTATTGGCGCTGGTTGTAATAGCGCTCGCAATGGTAACGGTCGTCGGCTGTAAGAAAAAAACCGCAGATAAGACGGCAACGCCGCCCGAGACAGGCAAAGTCGAACAGACAGTTTGTCCGGTGATGGCCGGTAACCCTATCGACAAGAATATTTTTGTCGAGTACAAGGGCAAGAGGGTTTACTTCTGCTGCGCTGACTGCAAAGCCAAGTTCGAGGCGAACCCTGAAAAGTACCTTGACAAGCTGCCCCAGTTCAAGGACGAGCTGGAGTCTGCGAAGAAACAGGCCGAGCAGACCACGGACAAAGCTACTGAGGACATGGAAAAGGCTGCGGAAAAAGTGCCTGTGGTTGAGTGACTTTATTTGGTCGTTGCAGGAGAACTTCGGTGCTCAACCGTTTGATACGTTACTGCCTTGAGAACAAGCTCGTTGTCGGGCTTGTTCTCGTGGCGTTTATAGTCGGTGGAATTGCCGTTGCGCCCTTCGACTGGCAGTTAGGCTGGTTCCCCCGCTCTGCTGTACCCGTCGATGCGATTCCAGATATCGGCGAGAACCAGCAAATTGTATTTACCGCTTGGCCAGGCCGTTCACCGCAGGACGTTGACGACCAGATTACCTATCCGCTGACCACCGCTCTTCTCGGTCTGCCCGGCGTCAGGACCATCAGAAGCAATTCAATGTTCGGCTTTTCGAGCATCTACGTTATCTTCAATGAAAATATAGACTTCTACTGGTCGCGCAGTCGAATCCTCGAAAAGCTCAACTCCCTGCCCGACAATCTCCTGCCCGAAGGCGTTCAGCCGATGCTTGGCCCCGACGCCACCGCGCTGGGGCAAATCTTCTGGTACACGCTTGAAGGCCGTGACCCCAGCGGCAATCCCGCCGGCGGATGGGACCTTGACGAGCTGCGGAGCATACAGGACTGGTACGTCCGCTACGGCCTTATGGGCGCACAAGGCGTCGCCGAAGTCGCCTCGGTCGGCGGCTTCGTAAAAGAATACCAGATTGATGTTGACCCGGACGCTATGCGGGCCTTCGGCGTCGGCCTCGATGATATATTCATGGCCGTCAAAAACTCCAACGTTGACGTCGGCGCACGAACAATCGAAATAAACAAGGTCGAATACGTTATTCGAGGTCTCGGCCTTGTTAAAGGAATTGACGACATCGAGCAGACTGTCATCAAGGTCAATGAAAACGTGCCGGTATGTATAAAGGACGTAGCCCACGTTTCGGCTGGCCCTGCCCTGCGGCGGGGAGCACTCGATAAAGGCGGCGCCGAGGCTGTCGGCGGCGTGGTCGTCGTCCGTTACGGCTTCAATCCGCTCGAAGCAATCAAAAACGTAAAGGACAAAATAGAAAAAATCAATCCCGGCCTGCCCTCGAAGACGCTGCCCGACGGCACGGTCTCCAAAGTCACCATAGTGCCGTTCTACGACCGTACCGGCCTTATCTATGAAACACTCGGAACGCTCGAAACCGCTCTTATTCAGGAAGTGCTCGTTACTATTATCGTTGTCGTCGTCCTCGTTGTGAACCTTCGCGGCTCATTCCTGATAAGCGCAATGCTGCCGCTGGCCGTACTTTTGTGTTTCATCGCAATGAGAATCTTCGGCGTCGACGCCAACATCGTGGCCCTTTCCGGAATTGCCATCGCCATCGGAACCATCGTCGATATGGGCATCGTCATCTGCGAAAACATCCTGCGTCACCTCGATGAAGACAAGCAGGGCGGCAGCAGGCTCGATTTGGTTTATCGAGCCTCTTCTGAAGTCGGCAGCGCCGTCCTCACCGCCGTTGCAACTACCATTGTCGGCTTTCTGCCGGTCTTCGCTATGACCGGCGCCGAAGGCAAACTCTTCAAGCCTCTTGCCTTTACCAAGACCTTTGCCTTCATTGCCTCCATCGTTATCGCCCTGACAATAATCCCTCCCGCCGCACTTGTCTTTCTCAGAAAGCAAAAGGTCCGCCCGTTGAGAATTCGCAACAGGCAGTATCACGTTCCCCTGCTGAACCTTATCGTAATAGCCGTCGTTGTTTTCATACTTACGGGGGACTGGCTGCCGCTCGGTCCGGGCAAAGGTCTTTTGCTCAATTTACTTTTTATAGTCCTTCTCATCGGAGGCATCCTGCTGTTCTTCTATATTTTCCGCATATACTACACCCGCATGCTTCAATGGTGCCTGAAACATAAGCTCGCCTTTATGTCCATACCTCTTGTCATCATTATCCTCGGCGGCCTGGTCTGGGCGGGGCTGGGAAAAGAGTTTATGCCGCCTCTCGACGAAGGCTCATTTCTGTATATGCCGACCACGATGCCCCACGCCTCCATCGGCGAAGCGCTCGACGCACTCGAAAAGCAGGATGTAGCCTTTCAGGCTATCCCCGAAATCGAATCCGTCGTCGGCAAAATCGGCAGGGTCGATAGCCCCCTCGACCCGGCGCCGATAAGCATGGTAGAAACCGTCATTAACTACAAATCCGAATACATCACCGACAAAAACGGCCGAATACTACGCTTCAGATATGACCGAAGTAACAAAGACTTTGTCCTCGACAAGTCCGGCGAGCTGATACCCGACAGAAACGGCAGACCTTTTCGTCAGTGGCGCGACCATATAAAAAGTCCCGACGACATCTGGAACGAAATCGTCGAGGCAGGCCAAATCCCAGGCAGCACAAGCGCGCCGAAACTCCAGCCTATCGCCGCCCGCCTGGTTATGCTGCAAAGCGGTATGCGCGCACCGATGGGCGTTAAAATCAAAGGCCCCGACCTTGAAACCATCGAAAAAGTTGCTCTCGAATTTGAAAGTCTGCTCAAACAGGTCCCCGGCATAGAGCCGTCCGCCGTTATCGCCGACCGAATCGTCGGCAAACCCTATCTCGAAATCAATATCGACCGAAGCGCCATCGCCCGCTACGGCATCAGCATCCGCAAAATACAGGACGTCATCGAGGTCGCCGTCGGCGGAAAAGGAATCACCACCACTATCGAAGGCAGGCAGCGCTATCCCGTTCGTGTCCGTTATATGCGTGAGCTGCGCGACACGATTGAAACTCTTGAAAAAGTCCTCGTCCCCACAGCCGACGGCGCACAAATACCGCTCATCCAGCTCGCCGACGTAAAATACGTTCGCGGACCACAGGCCATAAAAAGCGAAGACACCTTCCTTGTCGGCTATGTCCTTCTGGACAAACTCAGCGGCTATGCCGAGGTTGACGTCGTTGAAAACTGCCGGGCCTTTCTCAAAGAAAGAATAGCAAAAGGCGAGCTTGTAATTCCCGCCGGCGTCAGCTACGAATTCGCCGGAAACTACGAAAACCAGGTCCGCGCGCAAAGAAGACTGGCTGTCGTTGTCCCCCTCGCTTTGTTTGTTATTTTTATGATACTGTACTTCCAGTTCCGCTCTGTATCGACCAGCCTGCTGGTCTTCTCCGGCATAATCGTTGCCTGGGCAGGCGGTTTCCTGATGCTCTGGGCCTACGCCCAGCCGTGGTTCTTTGATTTCAGTTTCTTCGGCGTCAATATCCGCCAGCTTTTCCAGATGCACCCGATTAACCTCAGCGTCGCCGTCTGGGTCGGTTTCCTCGCCCTGTTCGGCATCGCCTCCGACAACGGCGTAATCTTATGCACCTATCTCGACCAGATGTTCAGCTCCCGCACCCCGGTAGCTGAAAATGATATACACGACGCCGTCATCGCCGCCAGTCAGCGAAGAATCCGCCCCTGCCTGATGACAACCGCCACTACGATACTGGCGCTGATTCCCGTCCTGACCAGCACCGGCAGGGGCTCGGACATCATGGTTCCCATGGCCATTCCCGTCTTTGGCGGGATGACAATTCAGATAATCACCATACTCGTCGTCCCCGTCCTCTATAGCTGGAAAAAAGAACTGGCCTCGCGCAAAAAACAAACGGCCGCCTGAAAAACCCAGGCGACCGTTTCGAATCACCAATTAACCAATTAACCAATCACCATTTGCCGCTCTTTCTCATCTCGGCCTTGGGAAACGCCGACAGCGGCTTTGTAAATTTGGTAATTGCCTCATCCGGCAGTGAATAATCCGACAGTTTGCCCGACAGGTAAGCATCATAACCGCTCAGGTCCATCAACCCGTGACCGCTGTAGTTGAACAGGATGACTTTTTCTTTGCCCTCTTCCTTGGCCTTGACGGCTTCATCAATCACCGCCGCAATCGCGTGACTGGTCTCAGGAGCACAAATCATCCCTTCGGTGCTGGCGAACGTAATCGCCGCCTCGTAACACTTGAGCTGATGATAAGCTCTCGGCTTGAGAAGCCCTTCGACTATCGCCTGGCAAACCAGCGGCGCCATACCGTGATACCGCAGCCCGCCGGCGTGAATCGGAGGCGGGATAAACGCATGACCTAATGTGTACATCGCCATCAGAGGCGTCGTGCACGCCGTGTCGCCGAAGTCGTACGCAAACGGCCCCTTCGTCATCGTCGGACACGACTCGGGCTCGACCGGGATAATATCGATATCCGCGCCGTGGATTTTATCGCACACGAACGGGAATGAAATACCCGCAAAGTTACTCCCGCCGCCTGCACAGCCGATGACAGTGTCCACCTTCTTCTCGCCGATAATCTCAAGCTGCTTCTTCGCTTCCAGCCCGATTATCGTCTGGTGCAGCAGCACGTGATTGAGCACGCTGCCCAGAGAGTAGCGCGTCTTGCCGCTTTTGTCGGTCACGGCCTGCTCGATTGCCTCGCTGATTGCAATACCCAAACTGCCCGGCGTATCGGGAATTTCTTCGAGTATTTTTCTGCCGGCGTTTGTCTCCGGGCTCGGACTGGCAACGCAGTTCGCTCCCCAGACGTTCATCATTATCTTGCGGAATGGCTTCTGGTCGAAGCTGATTCGCACCATGAACACCTTGCATTCCAGCCCGACCAGCTTACACGCAAACGCCAGCGCACTGCCCCACTGACCGGCGCCGGTCTCCGTCGTCAGCTTCTTTATACCGAACTGCTTGTTGTACCACGCCTGTACTACAGCCGTGTTGGGCTTGTGCGAGCCGGGCGGGCTGACGCTCTCGTCTTTGAAATAAATCTTTGCTGGTGTACCGAGGTGTTTTTCCAGGTTCACCGCCCGCTTCAGCGGCGTCGGCCGCCAGCGATAAAGCAGCCCGAGAATCTCGTCCGGGATATCCACCCACCGGTCCGCGCAGACCTCCTGCTCAATCAGGTTCATCGGGAAAACCGGCGCCAGCATATCAGGCGATATCGGCTTGCCGTCCGGGCCTAACGGAGGCAGCAGCGGCGTCGGTAAATCCGCCGCCAGGTTGTACCACTGCCGAGGCATGTCGCTTTCTTTGAGGTTGACTTTTATTTCCATTGCTCTTCTCCTATAACTTATGACTCATTACCGGCGAGGTTGATTTGCTGCACTTTGTACGCTATAAACCGCGAAATGTCAAGACTTTGCTTTGGTTGGGCAATCCTCGAATATTAGCTGCTATTAGCCCTTGACAACCCGCCGCGGGGCGGGTAAAATAATGTTTGGATAATGAATTTTTCTCCCCTCCGAATTCGTCGCCGGACTCACAGGTCTTGGCGACGAATTTTTTTAATCGCACCCCTGCCGCCCGCACGCAACACGAGCATCGACTTCTATCCTTTACAAAACTCCGCCTTCGATATATCATAACCACCCGCCGCCGATGTAGCTCAACGGTAGAGCACGGCTTTCGTAAAGCCGGGGTTGTGGGTCCGAATCCCACCATCGGCTGTTAGACTTCATCTCAAAGGCTACAATTATATGAGAAACAGCGACACAACGCCACAGGCACGGCAGGTACAGCTCGACCTTTATCGGCGAATGAGCCCGGCGAAAAAATTCAAGATTGTCTGTGAGGCTTACCGTTTCGGACAGTCTCTTGCTATGGCGGGCATACGGATGAGGCACCCAAATGCCGGCGAGAAAGAAGTAAAACAAATCTGGGCAAAAGAACATCTCGGTGAGGAACTCTATTACAAGGTATATGGAGACAAAGGCTATGATGGCGACCCTGGGTTTTAATTGACTTCTCCAAAAAGCGATATCGGATGCGTAATAATAGAACAAGTCTTTTGTGAGGTTGTGGGCTCGAATCCCGCCATCGGCTTTTCCGCGTTTTTGGAGGATTTCGGGATAATTAACTTGACACAATTCCCAAATTGTGGTAGTGTATGTCCACATTAAGATCAGGAGGCATGCGATGAGGGGGTACATCATATTCTTTTTAGTTTTAAGTTTCTCCGCCTTTAGTATGGGTGCAATAAGTTTATATGATGAATACGGAAATCCATTTGGGGTCGGTGCCGCATCTGGGCTACCTTTCGATCCTTTAGAAGTGAATATCTATTCTGATGACGATTCGGATTGGACAGGTTATTTGGTATTGGATTATTTCTATTCTGATGCATCGTTAACCAATCCTCAGACATTCTATGAAGCTGGTATTAATGGTTCTAACAGTGAATTTAGTCAAACAGGAATAGGTGTTGGTTACCAATTTACCTCTGCTTTATTTCCGGCCTCTGGGATTCAACATGCAGCCGACCTGGTTATTGAACAAGTTGGGATGTATTATATTTCACTTTATGATGAAAGACTCGATATTCGTGACCCAATTGACTATCTTAAAGTTTGGATAGGTGCTGGTACGGGGGCTCTTGCAGATTCTGTTATTGACGGAAACTACTCGGTAGATGCAGAAGATACAATCAGGCTTAGCGGAAGACATTCGCTTTATAACCTGGACTTAACCTGGAGCATAGAAGGAAATCTCATTGGTCATGATGAGATGCAGGAGATTTCTTATGATACCTTGGTAAACACCTTCGGTCTGACACCCGGTACTTATCAGGTTGAGCTTCATACGACCGGCTTTTCTGAGTGGTGGGAAGGGGAAGAATATCATTATGAGTTTGTGGAAGATTACGATTATGCCGATTTAGTAATTATTCCCGAACCTGCCTGTATGTCCCTGATTTTATTCGGAAGTTTATTTATCATTCGCAGGAAAATGATTTCACTTGTCTAATTAGCCAGACCCGCTATCACTGCGCCGATGAGGTTGTCATTCGCAGTTTTATTTGTCTAATCCTTCCTGGATGGATTGCGGCAGGGAGGTTTTGAGTTGCGGGAATTTTTCGACGATGCGGAAGATATCAGCCAAATCCTTTTGCCGTTTGCTCTTACGCCGTGTCTTATCCATATAAGCCCAGACCTTGCCCGCCAATACGTCCTCGACCCGTGCAACCTTCATCGTGTAGCCTAACACGCTTCTGTCCGTTGCGCCTGAGACGAACTTCTGGTACCGCGGGTCTTCCTGAAGCTGAATCCGCAGGTCCGAGTTCTTACTGGATAAATTCACACTGTGCTCGAATTGCTCAACCTTTAAGCCGCGTTCCCTGGCCGCCGCGCAAATAGCATCGACGTCTTCAACTGCTGCTACTATATCCAAATCCAGGCTTACTACCGGCTCAACATAGGCGTTTACCGCAAGCCCTCCAATCAGGCAGTACTTCGAATCCGTTTCAGCAAGTATATCCAGGAGCAATTGGATGATGTCCGATTTGCTCTTTGCCACAGAATTGAGGAATTCTTTGCCGGTCATCGTCGTTTTCTCCTTCGAGCAAACAGGCCAAAGTTTACAGTCTCCTGTTTTGCTTATTATTGTAGCGGTTGTCGTCGAAAGCAAACAAAAAGTAGTTCAGTTGCTCGCCCGGCCGACCCCAGCAATTTATGAAATATTTTTCAAAAATCCCGGATTTATTCATTGCGGAATAGTTATAAACGCATCTAATATACATAAAAGATGTCGACTCACGGATTAGGGTCGGCCGATTAGAGCCTCTTTGCATGGAGGTACCAAATGGCAAAGAAAAAGAAACCCACGAAAAAGTCAAAGCCAGCCAAGAAGAAAAGATAGCACAGCAGAGTACTTTGACTACAATAGAGCCATCGTATCGGTAGGTACGATGGCTCTTATATTTTTATGATGATAAACGGTTAATTCGTCAGTCCTGCTATGGCCGCGCCGATAAAGCAAACACTTTCGCCGGCTCAAAACCTGTTCATTTTCAGGGTTGTGTATTGCGGCAGTTCGCCGAGAAGCGGGCGCAGATAATCCAGGAATGCCGGCGTAATAAAATTGCCTTCGGCGTTAATATATTCGTCCGGCATAGGCTTGGCCTTGATAGCGACCTGCTCCAGCGGGACCGTCCCTGTCTCGCATTTATATTCGTCGCAGCCCACGCGCTCCAGCGAAACCATCACACCGCTCTCGCCCCGCCTTGCCAGCCCGACCGCCGCCTGCCCGCACATATAAGCCTCGTCTATATCGAGCCCCACGGCCCTGTCGGCGGCGCACATCGGAAGGGACTCAGTGACCTGGAACTCGCCCCGGAATCCAAATTTATCGCTTATCATCCGGTGCAGATTCACCGCCGCGCTCGTCCCGCCCATCGCGCCGAATTCCACATTGTCGAACTTGTCTTTTATCTGCGAGGCCGATACCGGCGTTCCGTCGGCGTATGTAATTCCTTCTCCGCAGGCAATTGAGACCCAGCCGAAGCTCTCGTAACATCGCTTGACATCGGCCAGAAATTTTTCCTTCTCGAAAGGTCTTTCCGGCAGGCACAGGATGTGCGGCGGCTCGGCCTCGGTTTTCTTTCCGGCCGCGGCCGCGGCGGTGAGCCAGCCGGCGTTTCGTCCTATGGATTGATATATCACGAACTGGTCGACCTTCTGCATGTCCCTGGCCAGAATGCCGGACTGCATCACCGAAAGTGCAACGTACCTCGCCGCACTCGGGAAGCCCGGCGTGTGGTCCGTGCCGTAAAGGTCGTTATCTACGGTTTTAGGAACGCCGATTCCGATTAACTCATAGTCCCGCCCACGCGCGTATGCTTCAATCCGCGCGATGGTCTCCATAGTGTCATTGCCGCCGATAAGAAAAATATAGCGTATATCATTCTCTTTGAGGACATCGACTATCCCCGGCAAATCCTCGTCCCCCGGCTTGTAGCGACAACTGCCCAATGCGCTCGAAGGCGTGGTTTTAAGACCCTCTATCGTCTGCGCCGACTCCCTGCCAAGGTCGATGATGTTCCCCCCGAGCAGGCCCTCGATACCGAAACGCATGCCCAGAATCTTCCCGATGCCGTCGAATTCCTTGGCGGCATTTACAATTCCCGCCAGGGACGCGTTGATTACCGAAGTAGGCCCCCCGGATTGTCCGACTATTGCATTGCCCTTAAGCATTTTTAAGCGAGACTCCAATGTTGCAGTGGCTGACACGACCACACCCAGCCTTTTAGGCATCGGTCGATTTTAATTCGTTAGGCCTGCTGTTGCCGCTCCGATGAGTGTGGCGTTATCGACCTGTACGATTTCGTAATAACGGCCTTTTTGCCCGACAAGAAATTCCTGCAGATACTCTTCGACCTTTTCTTTCAACCCCGTCAGACTATAGAACGTTGTACCTTCAGCTACGATGCACACGGGTTTATCCGCACTTTTGCCCTTGCCGCTTTTCAAAGTCACAGTCGATAGATTTATGGCGACCAGCTTCGCCGCGCGTTCAACCATTGCATCAATAAGGACCTCCATCAATGCCTTATCATAGTTGCTCGCCCTGAATAGCGCTTCGCCCGGCGGACTGCACGCCGCAGACGGCTCGGCAAGGTAATCACTTATCTGTTTTGTGTCGAGCTTCTTGATGGCCCGAAGCTTCTCGGCCGCAAGCGATGAAAAAAGCCCATCTTCTATTGCCGCACGAATTACCTCGAGACACAAAGGCCCCAGGTACGCTCCCGATATCATTTTCTCGAAGATGTGTACGCCGGGATTATTCATACTCGCGTCGAACTGCACGTCGATTTTGCCTCGCGGTGCCTTGTCGAATCCGCCCGATTCGACGTTTATAACCATTCCTTTGTTTATATCCAGTTCTTTAAGCTTGGTGATATTCCTGTTTTGCTCTATGTAACAGGTATTGGTTCCCGTACCCAGAATAAATCCCACGTAGCTGTCGTACTTCTTAGCTTCGAGCCCTGCCATCCCCGCAAGCAGGGTAGCGACCGAATCGTTGAGAATCACAATGTGTTTTGCCTTGGTAAAGCCGCACCGCGCAAGGCCGGCGTTTAGATTCTCGCCGATTTTCTGACCGACGATTTCAGTCATGTGTATTTCTTTGACAAATCGAATCAGCTTGCCGTCCTTGTTTGGAAGAATCTCACACGGATAAGAAAAACAGAAACCTATTCTTGCGCTTGCCTCAATGAGGTCCTCTATATATCCTGCCAGTGTATCGAAGAATTCCTCTCGTGATATCTCATTCTTTATTCCGGGCATCGCTTTCTTGCGAAGCTTCTTGATAACAGGCTTGCCGTGCTCATCGAACAAAATCACCGCCGCCCGAAAGTTCGTCCCGCCTGCGTCCATAACGATGACAGGCTCACTCGCTGGCAGAGCTTTGCCCATCTCGATATACGTCGGTATCATAGCAAGCGAACTATCCCGCCCCGCAAGACCCGCCTCCATCTGCTCGGTGAACAGCCCGCAAATCCGCTCCATATCAATATCACCGTGATACATGCCGTGAGAACTGAGAAACGCTGCGACTTTTTCCTGAACCTCGCTCATTATCGAAGTCCCCCGAATTCTTTACTTAATCTGCGTATCCGTCGGGATTTCTGCTGTGCCACCGCCAGGCTGTCTCGACTATATTTTCAAGCTCGCCGAACTGCGGCGACCAGCCGAGTTCTTTCTTTGCCCTTGTAGCATCCGCCGTCAGCACAGCCGGGTCGCCCGCTCTTCGCGGCGCCTCAACCACCTTGAAATCTTTACCTGACACTTTCTTAACCGTATCAATCACCTGCCGAACGGAATAACCCCTGCCGTTGCCGAGGTTGTAGACAAGCTCGGTTTCCGTTCCGAGTTTTTCAAGCGCCAGCAGATGCGCCCTGCACAAATCCTCGATGTGAATATAGTCGCGGACGCACGTCCCGTCCGGCGTATCGTAATCCGTCCCGTATATCGCGATGTTGCCGCGCTTGCCGAGCGCCGCCTGGATAATAAGCGGAATAAGATGTGACTCGGGCCGATGGTCCTCACCGAGCTTATTATTTGCGCCCGCACCTGCCGCATTAAAGTATCGAAGCGATGAGTAGCTGAGCCTGCCCGCCTTGCTTTGAAAGTGACACATCCTCTCCACCGCCAGCTTGGTCTCGCCGTAAGGATTGATAGGTTCTTTCGGGCAGTCCTCGGTAATCGGAATCTCCGCCGGCATCCCGTACACCGCCGCCGAGCTTGAAAATACGAACTTCTCAACGCCCGCCGTCTCCATCGCACTCAAAAGATTGTGAGTATTGCAGACGTTGTTGTGATAATACTTCAAAGGCTGCTCCACCGATTCGCCGACCTCAATCAACGCCGCAAAATGCATCACCGCTTCGATTTTGTATTGCTTTAGGGTCTGCACCAAAAGGTCGAAATCGCAAAGGTCCCCTTCGACGAATGTCACCTCACCAATAGCTTTGCGATGCCCCCTGCTTAGATTGTCGAAGACTATCGGCTCGTGACCGCCGCCTTTGAGCATTGCCGTCATATTACTGCCGATATAGCCTGCGCCTCCGGCGACAAGTATCTTCATATTGCGGCCCCTCCCATGGATACTAAAGTCTCGCCTTCAGCCTTCTCAGTATTTCCGTCTCCAGCCGCCCGTCTCTGCCCAGCTCTATCCACGTCATGCCCTCCTGCTGATTCGGATTCAATTCGAGACGCTGAAGTGAAGATGAGCTTCTGGTGAACAATCCCGACGCACGGGTCGCACCGACCGTCTGGCGTTCCGGCAGGCTTATACGCTCGACCGTTACAACGCAGTCGGCGCACACCTGGCCCTGCTCACTACTGACGTTAATCTCTACGGTGCGTCGCACCGTTTGCAGGTTAGCTTCAGCCGTATTGTATTGGCCGACGTTGTCCCTTCGCCAGAACTCGAATGCCTGTGCGCCCGTCAAAGGCTGTGTCCGAATATACCCGTGCTGAACGTCGGCCTTTTCAATGGCGAACTGCATCCGCCCCAGTACATTCTCCGCCGACGCCATTACCGCCTCCGCCTGAACGTCGGGCAGACACATCGGCTGGGACGATTGCACCGGACCCGTACCGCAGCCGACCAGCGACACCGCAAAGAAACTCAGACCTGCAAATAACAATATCCTGTTCATTTTCGCGTTCCTGAATATCAATTTCTGTAGTGCTGCTGAT
>CAZFHM010000017.1:0-19363 GCA_964518825.1 uncultured Pirellulales bacterium | reverse complement strand
TTGTGACGCCCTTTGCCGTTCCACAGGCAAAAACGGCAAGGACGGGCTACTTATTAAGCAGCCAGTCTGTATTGGCTAGTGCCAATTAAGTTTAGTGCCGGGTGATTAGCCAGGCCAACCGGCGTCCTGGACACGCAGCTTATAGTTCAACCATCCGGTCGATACCTTATCGCCCCCTATTCACTTGTCAACTCCCGCAACTGGTATTATATCACGATAAAGGATTACGTACAACCTGCAGTAACTGTTCACTTCAAGACTGCCTGAACCAGCCTTGTGTCCGCAGGCATATCCGAACAAGCATAAGCATCACCGGCACCTCAATAAGAACGCCGACCACAGTCGCAAGTGCAGCTCCCGAAGAAAGGCCGAAGAGCATCGTTGCGGTTGCTATTGCAACTTCGAAATGGTTAGAGGCCCCTATCATCGCCGAAGGCGCTGCGTCAGGATAGCTTAGCTTCAGGACTTTTGCCAGACCGTAGGCCAGCCAGAAGATAACGTTTGTCTGAATAAACAGCGGAATAGCAATCCAGAGGATTGTTAGCGGATTTGAAAGAATCATCCTGCCTTTGAAAGAGAATAATAAGACCAATGTCACGAGAAGCGCAATGATTGTAACGGGCGTCAGCACGTGGAGGAATTTTTCGCTGAACCACTGCCTGCCCTTATGGGCGATAATCCACTTACGAGAAAAATAACCAGCGATCAAGGGCAGTGCAACGTAAATCGCGATTGACAGGAACAGGGCCTGCCACGGCACGGGCAGCCTGCCTACACCTAAAAGGAATCCACCTAACAAACCATATAGCACAAGCATTGTAAGAGAATTGATGGCCACCATAACCAGTGTATGGCCGTCGTTACCTTTAGCCAGATAACCCCAAACCAGCACCATCGCTGTACACGGCGCTATACCGAGCAAGATACATCCGGCCAGGTAGCTTCGCCACAACGGCACTTCGAGCATCCTGATACCGCCGACTTCGACGACTTTTCCAGCGCCGTAAGGAACGCCGATAGGCAAATCCAGACCAAAAGGCATTTTGACTAAATCCACCGCGTCGGGCCCGATGAAACCGCGAAAAAGAATCCCCAGAAAGAACAGTGAAATCGCGTACATGGTAAATGGCTTTATTGCCCAGTTTACAAAAAGGGTCAGACCGACGGGTTTGATGCTCTTGCCGGCTTTGAGTACCTCGGCAAAATCTATCTTGACCATAATCGGATACATCATGAAGAACAGGCAAACTGCTATCGGTATGGAAACAACGGGAGCCTTATTGACATAAATGGCCATCCCGTCCAGCGCCTCCGCCAGCCCAGGTGCGAATTTTCCGAGAATAATACCACCGACTATACACAGACCCACCCACAGCGTCAGATATTTTTCAAAGACACTCAGTCCTTTTGAGCTGGTTTTGTCTGTCACAGGTTTTCTCCGACTACAGGCTAATCTTTATCCCCATCGTATAAACGAAAGTGAAATACACGCCAATCAGAAGAAAGATTACGCCTGTGACGCGGCGGGCCCAGAGTTCGAACTTGCTCACCTTTTGAAAGGCCTTCGCCAGCGAACCCGCTCCCACAGCGATGAGAAGCCCGAATATAAACACCGGCAGGGCGGTTCCCACCCCGTAAACAAGAGGCAGCGTAATACTCGATGAGTGTTCTATCGACAGCGGTATAAGGCTTCCAAAAAACAACGCCGCCGATACCGGACAAAAGGATAATGCGAAAACAGCCCCTAAAAACAAGGCCCCCAATAATCCGAACTTCTCCGCTCGCTGCTGGCACCACTGGCCGAGGTTGCTTCCTTTTGTGCTGAACGCAAGCATGTCGAGCAGCACCATACCAACCAGAATCAGGATAGGCCCGAGCAGCTTGTACATATACTTCTGCAGCCAGCTGGAAACCGACGGTGCAGCCAGCAAACTGCCGACCAGGACGATTCCGAGTACGACATAAGCAATAGTTCTGCCAACGGTATACAGCAGGCCGGTACATAAAACGTAACATGGCTTATCGACTCTGCGCCCTATAAAGGAAATCGCAGCGATATTCGTCGCCAGCGGGCAGGGGCTTATCGAGGTCAATATACCCAGCCAGAGAGCGCTCGCTGAAGCAATCAAAAAAGTGTTCATGATTTTGTATCTTCCATAAACTTCGCAATACTGTCACGCACATACTCAAGATAGCCCTGCTTGTTTCCAACCTCCTGCCATATCCTGTCGAGATTTTCCCACCCGACCTCTTTGCCTTCTGTGATTCTGGAAAGTATAACTGATTTGGTAACGAGCTCGTAATCCCCAATGAAATGCTCGTTCTGCGGCTGCTCCACGTTAACCGCCTGCCAGGCGATTTTGCCTGTTGCAAGCTCATCCGCAAAGTATGTATCCATCGCCTCTTTTGCATAAGTTTCCAGCTTATGACACGTCTCGCACCTCACGTCGCCGTAGAAATAGTAAACGATTATTTGAGTATCGAGTTTATCATTTCCTGTTTCTTCCGCCGGTTTCATACCGTCTGCCGTCATATTAGCCGAAGGCTTCGCCGTTGTTTCTTTTACAATCATATAAGCAAGACTGGCAGCTACGAAAACAATGAGCACAACTGCAAAAATCTGTTTGGGCTTCATAATTGCCTCCGGTAAACTTACTGTAACACGCCTTTAATTTCATCAGCTGAGGGAACTTTTCCCACGATTTTCACCCGGCCGTCAACCGCCAGCGCAGGCGTCATCATCACGCCGAACTTCATAATCTCGTTGATGTCCGTCACCTTCCGGATTTCGTATTCGATTCCCAGTTGCTTCGCCGCCGCCTCGGCGTTCTCGGCTAATTTTTTGCATTTGGGACAGCCCGTCCCGAGTATCTGTATCTCTTTCATTCTGCACCTGCCGATTCATTTGATTTTTTATAAAACCTGCCGTCAGCCTTCGTATTTAGATGCTCAATCGTATCGAGCCAGCCGCTGCGCTTGACATCGAAACAGTCAGCCTTGCCGACGTAGGGCTTAATATCCAGCAGCGGGGTCCCGTCCAGAATATCAATTTCAGCAACGTTAAGCACATTGCCTTCGACGCCGAGCAGTTTCACGCAGGACAGGCCGATAGGATTCGGGCGCGCCGGCGCGCGTGTCGCAAACAGCCCGCGCATCTCATTATCCATATAAGGCTTGACCTTCAGCTTGTACGGCGCCGCTCTATTCAGCCAGAACAACAGCCATATCCTTTCAAAACCTTCCAAATCGGCCAGCCCTTCCTGAAATTCCGCAAAGACCTCCACCGTCCCCTCACTGTCCTGCGCGAAGACCGGCTGAATCGGCGTGCCCGACGCTTCGGTAAAAGGTGAATGAATAATACCAATAGGTTTGACTTCCATCGTAATTGCCCCGTTAAAAAAACGTTCCGAAAATAATTCCCGATACGGTCGCCATGGCAACAACAAGCGTAACAAAGACAACGGTTTTTTGCGTGCCCATTATCGAACGGATTACAAGCATGTTAGGAAGACTCAGCGCCGGCCCGGCAAGCAATAATGCCAAAGCCGGCCCCTTGCCCATACCCGCTCCTATCAGCCCCTGCAAAATCGGTACTTCGGTAAGCGTCGCAAAGTACATAAAGGCCCCGGCGACAGCCGCGAAAAGATTGGCCCAAAGGGAATTGCCGCCGACCGCGCGAGAAACCCATTGCGAGGGAATCAGCCCTTCGTGGTCAGGCCGACCAAGTAAAGCACCGGCTATCAGCACACCGATAAACAGCAGCGGAAGAATCTGCTTGGCAAATCCCCACGTCGTTTCCAGCCATTCGCCAAGCTCACCTTTTTTGAACCACATTGCTAAAACAAAAATCAATACACCGCCGAATCCGCCTGTAATAATCCATTTCGCCGAATGAATCGCTGCCCATAGACCCGTACCATTCGTCGGCTTTGCCCAGTTGGCGAAAACCAGAATCCCCACCATACTGGCAAAATAAATCGAGTTTTGCCAAAGCGGCCTGGAAACTTCCGGCTTAGGCATCTGCATCTGGACGTTGGCCTTTTCTATTTCTTCTTTGCGGTAGATTAAGTGCATCAAAAGGCCAATCACTATACTGAACAGGATAGCCCCGACCGCACGGGCAACACCGAGCTCGAAACCGAGAACCCTTGCAGTGAGAATTATCGCAAGCACATTTATCGCAGGCCCCGAATACAAAAAAGCGGTCGCAGGCCCCAGCCCCGCCCCCATCCTGTAGATGCCTGCAAAAAGCGGAAGCACCGTGCAGGAGCAGACAGCCAGTACAGTGCCCGAAACACTCGCGACCCCGTAGGCAAGCACTTTATTTGCTTTGGCGCCGAGATATTTCATCACCGAAGCCTGACTTATAAATACGCCGATTGCACCGGCGATAAAAAACGCCGGAACCAGGCACAGCAAAACGTGCTCCCTCGCATACCACTTGGCAAGGGCCAGCGACTCGAATATCGCATTTCTGAATCGCAGCGAATCGAGCGGCAGATAAAAACACGCCAGGAACACACCTGCTATCAAAAGAAATTTTTTCCACTCGCCCTTGATATTCATACTACAGCGCCAATAATTTGGGATTTCGATATTCGAATTTCGGATTTACCCTAACAGCTTCTGGTCGTCTTTGGCCTGTTCCATAATGCAGCGTTTTATGCACGAAAAGAATTCGAGTATGCAAGGCCTTTTGAGTTTATAGATGACCTTCAACCCGTCTTTGTAGTTATCGAGTATCCCAGCTGACATCATCACCGACAAATGCCGTGACACGTTCGACCTTTCAGAGCGAACGTGCACCGCTATATCACAAACGCACCGCGGCCCGTCCCTCAGGAAATCTGCAATGGCGATTCTGATGGGATGCGCCAGCGCCTTTACAATCTCCGCCTGCCTGTCAAGCATCAGTTGCTTCTCTCTGCTCACCATATTCTTAAAGTCCTCATCTTCGTATGTGACTATGTGATTATATACTCACATATTAACATAGCTGCTGAAACTTTACAAGTCCCTTTTTGAAAAAATATACCCCATTTGGAGTGATTAATATGGATACAACCAGGCCCCGCGGGCACAAACCACAACCACCCTAATGTACGACATAAGCTCTTGCTGCTGCTGTGGTTACATCACAGGGTGAATCCCGGTAAATTTCACTAAGGCACCTGCCGTTTGCGGGTGCGGCTCGATTTTGCCGACCAGCCCCACCTCTTTGCCGACAAACGCAGTCAAATCCATATTTGCGGCGTCGCCGCTTGGCAGGGCGTAGCAGATAACCTTACCCAACTCGTCGGTAATTATGTAATGAAGCAGTACTTCTTCCGGACCGTAGACGTTCGACGTCTGAAATTTGCCGATTACCGCGAATTGACCCAGGTCCTGGAACTCTACAAGTTTTTCGCTCTGGGCCTGGTCGATTCTGCTGTATATCTGACTTAATTCATCATCCTGAATTCTGGTTTCCTTATCGACCGCGTCGGCCAGCTCGTAACGGCCGATCTGGCCGAGAGCAAATTTCGCATACCGAGCCGCCTTGTCGGAATCATCGGCTGCTAAAAGACCCTCCAGAATCTTCTTTGCCTGCGAGTAGTCCTGCTCACCGAGCGGCTTTTTAAACTCAGCTTTGATTAGTTCCTGCGCGTCGTAGTATTGCCTGAGTCTTTCCGAATCGACCGGCATAGTTGTGGGAACAACAGCCGGACTCGGCAGTGTCGGCTCAGGCGCCGGCGCAGCAACAGGGGGCAGTTGCGGCGATGGTTGCGGTTCGGCGGGCAAGGTCGTTACATCGGCAGGTCTGGTGTATTGTGTGCTGACCCAGAAAAATGCGCCGTTAGGAGGGACGATTTTGTAGTAGTCGCCCATTTCTTCACCCAGCAGAACTACTTTGTCGCCTCGGTTGAGGTGCAGTTGTATGCGGTCGGAGTGGATAGGTTCGTAATACTGTGAGCCCGCGTAAACCCTCACCTCGTCGCCTGTAACTGTTCCCATGTCCGGATTTGACGTATCGATAGTGACGTACTGCTTGGATATCCAGGAAAAAGAGCCCTGGAGCGGAAGGATTCGCGACCAGACATTACTTGCGCTGACAATCTTTACAATATCGCCTTGCCCCAGTTTGCCGCAGCGGTAATAATTCGTGCCCGGACCCGAACGGACGTAAACGTTGTCACTGACAATCTCGGCAAAATATGGAAAAGCCGGCAGGGTGACGGCGTTCGGCTCGCCGGCCGACGTCGGCTGCTCACCTTCCTGCTCTATGCCGAAACAAGTGAATGTTATAAAACTTGTGATAAGAACCGCGATGGTAAAGTGAAGTTTCTTGCGAGAATCCATTTCTCTTTCTCCAGAAATATAATCCCTGTAAATTGGCATGTCTAACTCCGTTAAAGTTAGCACGCTGACAATTGCTTGTCAACGTTTTTTGTCCGCGCACCGGTGATGTTATAAGTTTAGCAAAGAACAGTGCTTGCAAGTGGCTTAATTTCGCAGCCTTTGCAGCTCATCGCGGCACATCTTTATCTGGGCCGGGTCGCTCAGCTTGTCTAATGCCGCTTCGAGATACTTTATGGCCAGTTCCGTATGGTGAAGGTACCGGCAGTACAGTATGCCGAGCATGAGCTGAACCTGCTCAATGTACTCGTAGGTACCGTAGTGAGTGATGAATTTTTCGTAAGCCGCCGCCGCCTCGGCGTGCCTGTTCTCACTGGCAAGCTGATTTGCGATGTCGAGCAGGTGCTGCCGCGGCGGCAGTTGCTCCCTGTCGAGTTCGACAAGTTCGAGATACTTCCGGGCTGCATCCGACATATTCCGCTCGGTGAGGCGATGTGCTATTTCATCTCTCAACTGCCGGATACGGTCGTATTTCTGTTGGTCGACCTTGGGTTTATTATTTACCTCGTGCACATTTATCTTTTTAGCGCCCGTACCGGCAAAAGGGTTATACCCCCCGGATACGACGTCGCGATATTGCCTGCGCCGGTTCCAGTGTTTGAGCATCGACCACAAGTCAAAACTGCTGCTGCTTATAAGGCCCATGCCTAACATGGCAAACATAGTCAAAATCCCGAAGCCGTAACCCGAAAGGTGCGCATCATAGGCAACGTTGGGTGTGTAACGGGCTATGACATTGTCGAATATAATCATCTTGAACGCGATGAAGTAAAGAGCGGAAATCTCAATTGTATCTATGAAGAGATACAGCCAGAAAAAGAGTATTATCATCGTTTGCGGGAACAGCACCAGATACGCCCCCGTCACGGCCGCAATCGCGCCGCTGGCGCCGAGCACCGGCCCGCCGCCGAGAAGGACATGCCCGATTGCGCTGAACGTCGCACCGGCCAGGTAGAAGCAGATGTAACCCAGGTTGCCGAGCTTGTCGTTGACGTTCCTGCCGAATACATATAAAAAAAGCATGTTGCCAAGAATATGCCAGAGATTTCCGTGAAGAAACGCGTATGTGACGAATTGCCAGACGTATGGCCGCGCCGGAATCAGCATTAGATGTTGGGCCCAGGGCCGAAGAACTTCAGGGTCGCTTTTATTCGGCCAGTTGTATGAAAGGAAAAATATCAGAAAGTTGACTGCAATCAGGGCATAGTTCGCGTACGGAGTGCGGTATGGCCGTATGCTCGTTCTTATAGGGAAAAATATAAACATATTGCGTGCAATTCTATGAAATGTTAATTAACTAAGCAATGGATAAGACCCAAATATTCAAACATCGAGTCAAAAGGATAAAACGGCTGCTCCGCCGTCAGGGCGATGACGCTCTGTTGCTCTCCGGGCCGGCCAATGTAACATACGTAACCGGATTTATGGGTGACGATAGCTGGGCGCTCTTGACCGCCAACGCCGTGTTCCTGCTCACCGACAGCAGGTACACCGAACAGGCCGCCGACCAGTGCCCCGGCTGCAGGATTATCGAACGCAGCGAACCCATGACAAAAGCGGTAGGGATGTTGCTGAGCAGGTATAAATCCGTCGGCTCAATCGCCGTCGAAAACTCCATTTCAATAGCACAGCTTAAATCATTAAGAAAAAACGTAAAAAAACGCATTAAACCCGTTGCCGGCCTGGTTGAAAACATTCGTCGCTGCAAGGATGACGATGAAGTCAAAGCTATACGAAAAGCGGCCCGAATCGCTTCGCAGGCCCTGGTAGCCTCGCTGCGAAAAATGAAACCCGGCGTTACCGAAAGCGAGCTGGCAGGCCTTGTCGAATACCACATGCGAAAACTCGGCGCAAGACCGTCCTTCGAGACAATCGTCGCCTTCGGCCCCAACGCCTCAAGACCGCACCACCAAAGCAGCAAAAGAAAACTCAAAAAAAATGACACCGTCCTTATAGACTTCGGCGTCAAAGTCGCGGGCTATTGCTCCGATATGACCAGATGCTTCGCCGTCGGAAAACCGCCCGGACTTTTCGAGAAGGTTTATAAGGTTGTCCATGACGCTCAATCTGCTGCTATAGCAAAGATTAAGGCCGGCGTGAGCTTAAAGGCCGTCGATGAGGCGGCGAGGAAGGTTATCCGAGAACACGGCTTTGAACCGCACGGCCACGGCACAGGACACGGACTCGGACTCGAGGTGCACGAGCTGCCGATAGTAGGACCAAAAAGTAAAGGCAAACTCGAAATCGGCGACGTCATAACAATCGAGCCGGGTATTTATATCCCCGGAAAACTGGGAGTCAGAATCGAAGATGACGTCCTTGTAACCAAAACCGGCTCCAAAATCCTTAGCAAAGCATCTCCTTAGACCTTTTCTGAACCTGCACTTTGTTGCCCCCCACCTTGACTGGAGTGTTTCAGCGCCTATAATGTATTCGTTCACTTAGGGGTGGCTCGGCAAAATTTAGCCGGTGCCTGAGATAAAACCCTCTGAACCTGATCAGGATAAAACCTGCGTAGGAAAGTGATAAATACGGATTAACGGATTTTGATGCCGGTCGTAATCGCTTCCCTGCGGGAGCGATTTTTTATTTTATTAACCGCAGAGCTCGCAAAGAAACGTAGAGATGAGTAAAGTTAAAAAACATTAAATTATAACTATTTTTAAATTCTCTGCGGACTCAGCGTGCTCCGCGGTGAATAAAAGGACATTCAAAATGGCTACGCAATTGCAAATATCGCGTGCGGGGAAAACCACCGCTGAAATAAATACGGTAGCAAAGAACGAACAACACGAGCCGGATTTTATCAAAGACGAAGTCGCCGCCGGACGTGTGGTTATACCTGCCAATAAACTCCATCTGAAAACCAATCTAAAGCCAATCGGAATCGGCAGGGCCCTGACCGTCAAGATAAATGCCAATATCGGCGCCAGCAGCGCTCGTTCGAGTGTCGAGCAGGAAATCGAAAAAATGAACGTCGCGCTCGATGCCGGAGCCGATACGATTATGGACCTCAGCACCGGCACTAATCTCGACCAAATCCGATTAGAGCTCCTGGCACGCTGTAACGCCCCCTTCGGTACTGTGCCTATTTATCAGGTCATCGAAGGAAGAAACGTCGAAGATATTGATAATGCCTCAATACTAAATACGATTGAGAAGCAGGCCAAACAGGGCGTTGACTTTTTCACCATTCACGCAGGCCTGCTCAAAGAGCATTTACCATTGTTGGAAAATCGTGTAGCCGGCATCGTCAGCCGCGGCGGAGCACTGCTCGCCAAATGGATGCTCTACCACGACAGGCAGAACCCTCTCTATGAAATATTCGACGACCTTTGCGCCATAATGGCCGAGTACGACGTCTGCTTTTCACTCGGTGACGGCCTGCGCCCCGGTGCTATCGCCGACGCCACCGACCGTGCACAAATCGCAGAGCTTCGAACGCTCGGCGAGTTGACGCAGCGCGCACAGGAAAACGGCTGCCAGGTCATGGTCGAAGGCCCAGGCCACGTGCCGTTCAACCAGATAAAAGAAAACATGCAGTTGCAGGATGAAATCTGTAACGGCGCTCCGTTCTATGTCCTGGGACCTCTGGTAACCGATATCGCGCCGGGCTACGACCACATCACAAGCGCAATCGGCGGAACCGCCGCCGCATTCTACGGCGCATCCTTTTTATGTTATGTCACCCCAAGCGAGCATCTCGGCCTGCCTAATACCGAAGATGTCAGGATGGGCGTTGTCGCTTCGAAAATCGCCGCACACGCAGCGGACGTCGCCCGAGGCCTGAAAGGCGCGCCCGAACGCGACAAAAGGTTGAGTATCGCCAGGGCCCAACTGGATTGGAAAACGCACCTCGCTGAATCGCTCGACCCCGTCACAGCCGAAAAAATACACGAAAGAGCCTGCGCCGAGCTTTCTAACCAGGGTACATCGGAGGCGGACTACTGTACGATGTGCGGCCGGCAATGGTGCTCCGTGCGAATCAACCGCGAAATCCGAGAAACTCTTAAAAAGCAGAAGCTGAATATTTGAGTGAAATTCGCGCTACATCAAAAATAAGATGTCTGTTATTGATGTTTTAAAAATTCAAAGCACGAAATCCTAAGCTCGAAACAAATCAGAAATTCAAAATCCGAATGACAAAAACGGCTAACGCCGCCGGTGAAGAAACGGAGTTTGGAATTTCAATTTTTGGCTATTTGAATTTATTTCCACCGGAAGGTGTCCTGTGGAGGATTTCGATATTCGAATTTAGTATTTAGCTTCATACGAACTGGTTGCTATTAAGGTAACAGTTCCGAGATTTGCAAACGAAGCCGGTTTACGATTGTTTGCTCAGGTCTTCATCGAGTCGAATTCAACAAACGCAATCGGGCCGAATATAAAAACCGGCACCCACGCCCATATCTCCGGCACAATACGCTCGAAAAACACCTCCGTAGCAAGCATTTTGCAAACGAACGTCGTGATATAACAGGCCGTCGTAATTGCAAAGCTGATGATTATCGCTGATTTCATCGAGCGGGGGTCGCGACAGACGAGAATAGGTAAAGATACCAGCAGCATAACCAGATTGATAATAGGGTCCGTGATGCGAAAATGCTTTTGACTGTAGAGCTGAGCTACGTCTTTAACCTTGACCCCTGCCTCAGCGAGCTTGGACAGTTGAACCGAGCTGAGTAGGGTTTTATACCGGGCCCTGTGCCTGATGGGTATGTCAGTAGGGACAAGGTCGCTGTCGAAATGCTCGATAGGTTCCGGCGCCTTGGCTACCGCTTTTTCGGTGTACCGGCCTTCAATCAGGTCCCAGCGTTTGGTTTGGTAGTTATAGACCGCTTTTTCAGCCGAGATTCTACCGGTGACTGTCCACCGCAGCGTATTCGGTATTCTGGTGCGAGTCAGAATAGTGGGGTAGTAAAAGGTCGCGCTTTTAACGTCGAACTTCTGGGCGCAGATAAGAGCCCCGTTACTGTCGCTGATGAAATCAACGTCGTACATCTCCTTACCCGGCAGGGCATCGTGAGAGCGCACAAGCTCGGGCGCCAGCGGTGGAATAAGCAGCTCCTGGTCTATCACCAGCACAGCCGTAAAAATCAAAGCCAGAACTATAATCGGTACAATGATTCTCTTAAGACTCACGCCCGAGGCCATCACCGCAATCAGCTCACCGCCGCGAACGAGCTTGCCGAGCGAAAAAGTCGCCGCAACCACCGTTATCATCCCCGCAAAATCGCGAAAGTACAGCAGGCAGTTGATGGCGTAAAAGCTGATAATATTATGCATCACTGCAAAAAAACCCAGGCCGGCGTGCTCGGTAAACTCGTCAATATTGACGAAAAGGTCGATGAGCACACGCAAACCTATCAGCACGGCAAAAGCTATCCCGTACCCGACGAGAAAATTCCGGGCGATATATTTATCAAGCAGCTTCATAACGCCTCTCAATTCTTCAACAGCTTATGAATAATAGCCGTCGCCAGCACAACCATAACCGCAAATCCCGCCCACATCAGCAGTACACCTGTCGTAAGACCCACGCCTGGATTTTTCGCGACGTTCTTGCCCATCATAATGCAAATGACCAGAAGTCCCGCCGGAACCGCGCTTGCGCCGAATGCGCTCAGCAAATGCCCCCCGCGCAGAATAATCCCCAGGCCGATACCTATAAGAATCAGCGGGATACAGCTTATACCGAAAACCAGACGGGTGTGGATTTCAGCCAGAATCTGCACCACAGCGTTCTGTATGTATATTTGCAGCTTCTTCTGCAGCAGCCTCAGCCTGTCGCTGGGGCCGTTCTTCAGCGCAGCATCGACTGCCTGTGGTGTTATAGCATCAAGAATATCGGTGCCGACAATTTTTTCAGCTATGTAGCCAGGCAATAAAAGTCCGCGAATAAACTTGCGACCTGCTGCAATCCCCTCGGCCCCGTCGATATTCTGCCAGCGAGGGCTGAACAGCTCCAGCTTGAGGGTAGGGTTAAACTCATCGCCTTCTATCTTGAGTAGAGCCTGTGAGCAGTACCATGTCTGAAATGGTTGTTTAGTTTCGGTGTCGAACTCAAGAACGACAACACGCCCGGAAAGAGACACCTCTCGGTGGTCGCCCCTGATTGTCGTATTGGCCGCTACGTTGGTTGCATTTAGCTTTACCGAATTCGGCTCGCCGCGCAGTTCATAGAAGCTGTTGGCGTCGGCGCTTAAATTGTCGGTTATATCCTCAGCCAGAAGCTCTGCCGCAAATTGAGCACACACTTGACGGGCACTTTGCTCAACCGGGTAAAAATTGAGCGGGTTGGCCCGGATTTCCTTCATCTGGTCGATTTTCTTGAACTTTATATCGTCGCCCAGCAGCGAAGGAAACTCCGCGATAAACGGCAGACGCTCCACATAGAACCAGCCTTGGTTCTCATCGCCTATCTGGTACAGGTGATTGGCGGAAATCTGAACTTCATTGGACTGCTTGCGAGGCGTAAAGTTTATATTAGCCAGCTCGGTAGTTATGATTCTCTGTATCCGACCACCTTCCACCCTGGTTACAATCACACCGGCCAGCGTATTGGTTTGCGGATTGGCCTCATCAGCGTATATCCGGTATTCTTTTTTGGGGTCTTCGTAGAAACCTTTTCGCTGAATATTGCGGAAGAGTATCTGTTTTGCATCGGCCTTTAGAGCCTTCTCCGCCCGGTGAAAGAATTCCGGAACCACGTAAAAACTGAGAATCAGGTTCGCTATAGCTACGATAATAGCAAGTATAAGGCCGGGATATATAAGCGTCAGAACGCTCACCCCGCTGGCGCGGCAGGCGTCAAGCTCGTTATCACTTGCGAAGCGCCCATAGACCAGAGCCGATGCGAACAGGGCTGAAAGAGGCAGAACAAATGTAAGTGTAATCGGTATGAAGTACCCTAACAGGTGAATGACCTGGGTCGGACCCACGCCGTATTCCTGAATCGGCCGCAATATACTGCCCAGGCTCATAATCAACGTCAACGCTATAGTTGCCAGAACGAAAACCTTGGCCAGCTCACGGAATATATATCTATGAAGTATAAAAACCATACTTAGCCCATTTTCACATTGACGAGTCGCACACCCAGACTGCAGCGCGAAGTCCGAACAGGTCATTGTAGTTTATGACGCCGATTTGCCAACAAAAATCTGCTCATTCATACATCGGGCTAAGCAATATCATTTGAACTTGCTTTAACACGGCTGAATGCATACAATTATTTGACTCCAAAAAACCTGACTTTGGTCTGGAGTCTTGAATCTTGAGTCTGGAAAATGCTGTTTGTGGGAGCTGAGTAGAAAAATGTTAAAATCGGCAATTTATACCTCAGCCGCATTTGCTCTTTTATGCGGAATCTGTTTTGCAGACAAAGTAATCCTCAAAGAAGGCCAGATAATTACCGGTGACATACTGGCCGAGAAAGACAACTCACTCATCGTCGACGTCGGCGTAACCGTGCTGAAAATCCCGCGCGACCAGGTGCAGGACTTCGAATACACCGAGGGCTTTGCAATCGACCAGCTCGACCCCAACGATGCGAATCTAACTGCCGTTGTAATACCGGCCCGGACAGACAAGCTCTACAGAACCGCGAAATTAAAAAAAACCACGATTGAAAAATGCGTCGACGCCGTAGCCGAAGCGGTAGTCAAAGTTTCAACGCCAGGCGGACTCGGCTCAGGATTCTTCCTCAACGAACAGGGCTACCTCATAACGAACTACCACGTAATCGAAAGAGAAACCAAAATCGAGGTCACCGTCTTCCAGAAAGAAAAAAGCGGCTTCGGAAAAAAAAGGTTCAAGAACGTCAAAATCGAAGCCATCAATCCTTTCGTTGACCTTGCCCTTTTGAAAGTCGAAGACCTGGGCGATACACCGATTAGGTTCGCCTACCTCGGTGACATAGACAGCATCAGGGTCGGAGAAAAGGTCTTCGCCGTCGGCAATCCGCTCGGACTCGAACGAACGGTTACCGACGGAGTCATCAGCACAAAAAACCGCGCCTTCGAAGGCCTGGTCTACATACAAACAAACGCCGACATCAACCCGGGCAACAGCGGCGGACCTCTGTTCAATCTCGCCGGAGAGGTCGTCGGTGTTACAAATATGGGATATATCTTTTACGGAGGTTTGGGCTTTGCAATACCCGTCGATTACGTAAAACACTTCATCGAAAATCGCGAGGCCTTCGCCTACGACAAAGACAACCCGAATTCCGGCTTCAGGTACATTCAGCCCGACGCAAGGCGAAATAAACAAAAGCCGGAATTCCTGTGGAGCAAGTGACGGCTAATAAACCTTTTCTGGAAAGGGACCGAGGTGAGCGTACGGGCATTTCGTAATCTTAAATATTCAATCTTCGTCTTTAGTTTTACTCTTGCGGCGATGTTTTTAATGACGACCGCGTGTTTCGCCATAACCCTACCCAGGACAGCCAAACTCCTTCCGCCGCATACCGTTACACTTATCGATATCGACGATTACGGCCGGCTCAAAGAACAGTTCGACAAAACCTCTCTTCACGAGCTCTATAAAGACCCGCTGATGGCGCCATTTATCGAACACGCCGAAAGTAAGTGGCGGGAAAGCCTCAAAGAAATGGACGAGAACAACATATTCAGGGCACTTCTCGACGCCGACGTCGAACCGCAGGGACGATTGGCAGTAGCTTTTATCTCCGATACCCAGGCCAAAGACGCCAACGACGAAATACCAATGCTCGTCATCACACAGTGGGGCGGCAATATAACTAAAATCAGGCAAACCGTTGCCAGGGCAATAGAAAAGAACATCGAGATGGGCGGCCACAGCAAACCGGCCGAGGACTTCCGCTCCGTAACAATCGCCTCAGCCGTCGACGAAGCAGGTACGTCCTTCAGCTATTGCTTTATCGATGACGTCTTTATGTCGAGCCTGAACATTGAAGACCTCAAGTTTATCATCGCCCAGCTCAAAGGCGCAAGTGCCCCCACGCTCGCCGACGACCCCGACTATTCAGCCACTATCAAAACCGTCGGCCCCAATAACAGCCTGAGCCTGTACATTAATATAAAGCAGGTAATCAAAACGGCCGTCGACGAAAACCCGCAGGGCCAGACCCAGGCTATGTTAATGAGCCTCGGCCTGGACAACATCCGCTCTTTAGGCGCAGCCCTTGAGCTGGCCAAAGAGCCGCAGAAGCCTTACAACGTAAAGGCACTGTTAAAAATCAACGGCTCCAGGAAAGGCCTGTGCAAAGTCTTCGACGCCGAGTCGGCACCGCTGCGGATGCCGGGCTTCATTCCAGCCGATTCGTTCAGGGTCAACGTTATCAATCTCGACGCTAAGAAAACGTACGACGAGATTGCATCCGTCCTGACCGCGTTCGGCCCGGCCGCTGCAGCCATACTTTATACTCCGCTGGCACCTGCAACTCCCGACGGCCGGCCGGCTGTTACGCTGAAGGAAGATGTAATAGCACATCTGGCCGACCATATTGTTATCGCCCAGAGCCTGAAGAAACCATTTTCCGAAAATCAGTTCCCTGCCGAGTACATTATCGCAATCGCCACGTCGAACCGTACCGCACTGGAAAAATCGCTTGCAGCCTGGCACAGCGCCAAACTCGTGCCGGACAATCCCGATGCAAAAAGAGAGCTGCTGGGCCATACCCTATACCTTATTAAGCCGACCAGCCTGCCTTTCTTTAGAAGCCGGGACGGTGCCCAGCCGATGGCTGATTTCGCCGAACCAGACCCGGGCGAAGAATCCAAAAAAACCATCGAGATGCCGACACTTGCCTTTACTGTGACCGATACGCACCTGATATGCGGACTCGAATCGAGCGTTGAAAAGGCTATCAGAACGCTAAGGACCGGCGAATCGATTACCGATACCCGCTGGTTCAAAAGGGCCAAGGCCGAACTGCCGGCCAGGGCCGGCGCAGTTAGTCTGGAAGATA
The DNA here is from genome assembly GCA_964518825.1 of uncultured Pirellulales bacterium. Classification (GTDB taxonomy): domain Bacteria; phylum Planctomycetota; class Phycisphaerae; order Sedimentisphaerales; family Anaerobacaceae; genus JBBABK01. The sequence continues at coordinate 3,012 of CAZFHM010000017.1, read as the reverse complement.
CCCGCTCTGCTGTTGAGTTTTTGTGGTGGCTTATGAAAAAGTCCAGCAAAGAGCCCGGCGCCGCGGCATTAGCTTCGCCGACGGCAAGCTATATGTTCTCAGGTTATGATTTGGATTTTGCATTGCTGCCGGATTTCGAAAAGGTCGGCAGGTACTTCGGCCTGATGACTTCTTATGCTGTCAGCCGAGACGACGGCTTCTATATGGAACTAACAGCCATCGACCAGCCGTAAAATTAAGATATTCCTAACTAACCGCGGTTCAATTTATGGCCGGTTTTGCCACCAGGCCCGTTTGGGAACTTCTCACTTTTCCACTTGACATCTCGGCCAGCTTGAGCCATATTGCTCTCTACGGCGTGAGACATCCTTTGCTAGACACCAACCTTTTTTGCGCAAGATACTGCGTAATAATAGGTTATACGACACAATAAATGAGCTAAGCGTCTGTCAAACGCTTTGACGATATTTCTTAATATCATGTAGCATTTTCAGCTTACAGCCTTCGCGGCACCAAAAGGGAAAAACGACCAAGCATGGAAGTGAGGTGAAAAATGAACAATGACCACATACTCTTAAAACTCGCACTGGATAGAATCGGTTCTGGTGATATACAGCTAGACGGTTTCGCCGATAGAAAAATCCTGCAAAAAAAAATATATCTTCTACAGCTTACAGGTGTTGACCTCGGGTTCCGTTATAACTGGTATATGAAGGGTCCATATTCGCCTGCTCTCGCCGATGCCGCATTCGCCTTGAAAGAAGAAATCGAATATGACGAAGAATACCAAGACTACCAGCTCAATCCAAAAACAGAAGACAAGTTTAAGAAACTCGATGAAATTATTAAGCTTCCTGACACATTGGAGACCGAAGAACACGAGTGGCTCGAACTCTTGGCTTCTCTTCATTATCTGAAGCACATCGCATATTGGTCAGGTAAAGACAAACCACCCTTTGAAGAGGTCTTCGACAAACTCATAAAGTCAAAACATCAATTTGCAAACAAGAAAAACCTTGCTGAGGCCGCTTGGCAAAGGCTCAAGGATAATGGACTTGTGGAGAACAAGACCTTGGAGTAGGCCCACACTGAAAACTTTATGGAAGATGACTTTCGCCACAAGATAATCATTGACCCGGTCCACGGCGATATAGGTTTAAGCGAATTAGAAACTAATCTTATTAACACCCCTACATTTCAGCGACTCAAGAGAATCAAACAACTAGGATTCGCGCACACAGTCTATCCTGGCGCCAGACATACCAGGTTTGAGCATTCTTTGGGTGTTATGCATATAATGAGCCGAATAATTCAGGTTTTTAGAAGCAGAAACAAAGACTCTGTATCCGACGACCATTACAGAAAATTGCGCATAGCTGCCTTACTTCACGACATCGGCCATTACCCTTATTCTCACCTGATGGAAAAAATCCCCTGGGATTCGGCCCGTCAATACATAAGCAAAAAAGGGCAAGCTCAAGAAGATGTAGAACCACCCAAAAAATATCCAAGTCACGAAAAACTCGGAGAAATCATAATCACCGAAAGAAAAGACATTAAAGAATTGCTCGAAAGTAATGGTATTGACCTAATGGATATCGCGGCTCTTATTCAAGGGTCACATGAAGATATTCCTAATCTTCTCAACGCAAGCCTCGATGTTGATAGGCTGGATTATTTAGTTCGAGATTCTCAAATGACTGGTCTTCCTTATGGAAGAGTTGACCTTAACTATATCGTAAACAATCTCGAATTAGATGAAAAGGAAATAGTTGTCCGCCCAAAGGCCAAAAGCTCAGTAGAGCATATGCTAATGGGTCGTTATTTCATGTTCAACACCGTCTATACACATAAAACAGTTTTTGCCTTCGAGGAATTAATCAGAAAAATCGTTTTAATTTTATGGAATAAAGGCAAAATCTACAAGTCCGGTGAAGAAATCGAAAACGTTGCCAAAGAAGACTCTGAAAAGTTTCTCGAATTTGATGACAGATACTTAGACAAACTAATAGATAAATATGCTAATGATCAAAGAAAAAGAACGCTCGCTAACTTTTGTAAATCAGTTAAGTTCCGTAAACCACCAAAGCTCGTTTATGAGATTTCAGAGCTAAGATGGGATAACTCTCCCCCCAGCCAGAGATACACAATTTTTAAGACAAACCGTGCCGATAAAATCAAAGAGTTGGCTAAAGATGTAGAAATCAACGTCCCCGAAGAATACTGGCTGTTTGCGGACATTAAGACCGCCCAATTTGAAAAAGTGCATCCGTTTATGAGTCTGGCAGAGGTAAAAAAGCTCCTAGAAACTGGTGACCAAGACCAGGTACTTAGGGAACTGGTTAAGCTAAAAGACAGATCCGGAAACCCCGCTAACTTAATAGAAGATCCAAGTAGCATTTTCCATTATTTGAGTCGTCTGAACCCCACTCTCTGCCGCTTGTATGTCTTGGGAATAGACGATGCAAAAGCCAACCTGATCCACAAGAAAATTGATGAATGGCTTAAGGAATTGATAGGTTAGTCTTCAATTCTTAATCTGAATGTCGATATCGCCCAATTCCCGCCAAACACAATCCTATCATTAGGTCAAAATTTTTGCTCTTAGTCTTCTGGAGTTAATAAAGACTTTTTCAGCAAAACTGGAAAGTCCTCGTAATCTGGGAATGCCAGACAAAAAACACCGAAACATTAACTCAAAAACTCCGCAAATTCCTCACTGCTTAACACACTCCGCGTCAATCCCATATAAATAAGGCATTTATACAGCTTTGATGCTCACTCGCGGGTGTGGTGATCGAGTAAATAAGGTACGACAAAGCTCGCTTCACAAGTACCTGTTTGCGAAAGCACATTGGTTGTCAAAGACAACCGCGCCAAAGCTTTATCCCGTTATCCTGTCTAAAAAACAGTGTAAATCTGCCTGCCTCGGCGTAGCCGTTGTCTGGCGAAGCCGGGTGTCCATCTGTGGCAAAAAAACCTTCTCTGCGGTCTCAGCGACCTCCGCGGTGA
>CAZFHM010000016.1:0-19834 GCA_964518825.1 uncultured Pirellulales bacterium | reverse complement strand
GCTTCTTGTCGTAATCGGTCGGGATTATGTCCTCGTACTTCGGGAAGTTGCCTTCGACGAGATTCGAGCTTACCATAACGTTGGCACAGTTGATAAGCACCTGGTTATCTACCAGCTTCACGACTGCGACATCCTTATCACCGCCGGTAATCTTTTCCAGGAGAGACATTGTTTTGGCTGGAATAATCACCTTTGCCGCAGCTATTTTTTCATCCGCGGGCGAGTTCATATTGACTCGAACGCGAGCCAATCTTCTGCCGTCCGTAGCAACCAGCAAAAGCTTCTTTCCCTTAATCTCCCACAATACACCATTGAGCGCATAACGAGTGCTCTCTTTGGCTGTTGCGAATAAGCACTGCTTAATTGCACCCTGCAGGACGGCAAGTGAAATTTCGAGGTCGCCTTTGCCTTCGAAGCTGGGCATTGAGGGGTATTGGCCGGCTTCCTGGCCGTATATAGTGAAGTGACTGTCGGAGCCCTTGATTTCACATTTGCCTTCGGCGGCTTCAACGACAAGCACATCATCAGCGCTTTCGCGCACAATCGCGCTGAACTTATCGGCTGGTATGACTACCTCTCCCACTTGCTGTGTGGAAACCTCCGAAATCAGGCAGCTTATGCCAACCTCAAGGTCTGTCGCGGCGATTCGGGCATCGTTTTTGTCCGCACTGAGGCGAACACAACGCAGGATGGGCTTGGGTGTCCTTGCTGGTACAACAGAAGCAACCAGAGAAAGTGCCTCTGCCAACGCCGTTCTGTTAAACTCTATTTTCATCGTAAGATCCTTGTATAAAGAGAGTGATGTTCTTAGCAGGTCCCGACTAAGCATCCAAAAATCAACGTTTTAGTCTACCGCAGTAAGCATCTTTCCACAATCTTTTATTTATCAAAAAACGCATAGTAAACTATCATATAATTGCCGCTGAAAGGTAAAAAACAAATAACAGTGGACGGCTTTCTATAAAGAATATTTATAATTAAATAGATAGTATTATTAATCATATACACGATTTGTTTGTTAGTACTGCCGGGGCATTTCCTATAAGTACCTGATTAGCAAGAACTTCAGCGTGATTACCTCTCCGGGGCCTTGTGGATAACCTGTTAGTTCCTTCGTAAAGAGTCGCGTCTTTATTCCCCTCTATTTTCCATCGTTTGTAAGCCCCCGACAGGACTATTGTATTTAACAGAGTTACTAACAGGTTAAGCACAAGGCGGCGCTCCATGAAATCCCGCCCACAGAGAGGATATTCCCGGTGGTGTGCCGTCTCAATATATTTATTTTACTTGGAAAATCCTCTTGACAGCCCTGTTAATAGATGTATAGTATATATATGTACCAATTTGGCCAAATGCCGGGTCATTATCGTGACGTTACAAAAGGCTACCTTTTAGTGTTGGAAGTGGTGGCAGTGTTTCGGTAATATACTTAATTCTTCTGTCATAATGGGAAATCTATATGGAGAGCAAGATGTACAGGGAAATTCTTATTCGACCTGGGAGTAGCGAGATTGTCGAATCCGCAGCAGGGGGTGGGGCTTTTTACCTCGGTATTGATGTAGGCTCAACCAGCAGTGATGTTGTACTACTCAATAAGAATGGGGCCGTACTATTCAGTGACTACCGCCGCACAATGGGACGGCCGATTGAAACGGCCCGGCTGCAGCTTGGCAAACTAAGTGACATCTTCGCGCTGGCAAAGGTTGAGACGGCGGCAGTGACCGGTGCGGCCGGTAGAGTCCTGGCGGAAATTTTTGATGTACCCTTTATCAATGAAGTTTCAGCGCAGGCCGTGGCAATATCACTCCTGTACCCGGACCTTGCGCAGGCAAGTGTTATAGAAATGGGCGGCCAGGATACCAAGCTTATCTTCCTGGCCAGGCAGGACGGCCGATTGCGGATGCGCGACTTCGCCCTGAACACGGTTTGTGCCGCGGGCACCGGTTCGTTTCTCGACCAGCAGGCGCAGCGGCTCGGCATTAATATAGAAGACGAGTTCGGGCAGATGGCGATTGAGAGTAAGAGTGTGCCGCGAATGGCGGGACGCTGCTCAGTGTTTGCAAAAAGCGATATGATTCACCTGCAGCAGCAGGCCACACCGACCTGCGATATTATCGCGGGCCTGTGTCTGGCCCTTGCGCGGAACCTCAAGAGCAACCTCGGCTGCGGCAGGGATTTCGTCAAGCCTATCATATTTACCGGCGGCGTCGCCGCAAACGTCGGCGTGATACGGGCGCTGGAGCAGGTATTCGAGCTCGAAAGCGGCGAGCTTTTGGTGCCGGCCGAGCATTTTTTCACCGGTGCAATCGGCGCAAGTTTAATCGCTAGGAACAAAGGCCTTACAAGAAAAGGCCGGACACTTGAACTTGCCCGAATCGATGAGCACCTCACGCATCTGGGCTCGGCCCTGAAGCGTGCGCCGAGACGTGAACCGCTTGATAGACCTGTATTTGCTCCGCCGGTAAGCAGGGTGTACAGCGAGCTGCTCAATGAGGCCTCTGGTCCGCTCGAAGCATACCTTGGAGTTGACGTCGGTTCGATAAGTACGAATGTTGTCGTCATGGACCCGCAGCGGCGAGTGCTGAGCAAGGCCTACCTTATGACGGCAGGCAATCCGCTCGAAGCGGTCCGGCAGGGTCTCGATATTGTGGGCAGGGAAGTTGTCGGCAAGGTTAAGATTCTCGGTGCGGCGACGACAGGCTCCGGCCGATACCTGACGGGCGATTTCATCGGCGCCGATATCGTCATAAACGAAATAACCGCACAGGCTGCGGGCGCCGCAATCGTCAATCCGAAAGTCGATACAATTTTCGAAATAGGAGGCCAGGACAGTAAATACATCTTGCTCGAAAACGGAGTCGTTGTCGATTTCGAGATGAACCATGCCTGCGCCGCGGGCACCGGCTCGTTTCTCGAAGAGCAGGCCCAGCGATTGGGGATAAATATCAAGGAAGAATTTGCCGGCCTTGCGTTTGAGAGCAAATCGCCGATTAAGCTCGGCGAGCGCTGCACGGTATTTATGGAGTCGGACCTGCTCAGCTATCAGCAGCAAGGCGCGCAGATACCGGAATTGGTTGCGGGCCTGAGCTATTCGATTGTCGCCAACTATCTGAACCGCGTCGTCGGCAGGCGAAAAATCGGAAACAATATATGCTTCCAGGGCGGCACGGCGTTTAATAAGGCCGTTTGGTCGGCATTCGAAAAGGTGACAGGCAAACCTATCATGGTACCCGACCATCACGAAGTCACCGGCGCGCTGGGTGCAGCCTCGATAGCCGCCGAATATATGAGCAAGCTTGCTGAGCAAGCCGGCCAAATGCCGGCAAGCCGGTTCCGTGGATTTGAAAATCTTGTTCATATCGAATATACCGTCGAATCGTTTACCTGTGAGCACTGCGCGAATAACTGCGAGATAAAAAAAGTGCAGCTTCCCGGCTCGGAGCCGCTGTATTACGGCTCGCGCTGCGACAGGTACAATCTTAAGAAAAAGACCCTGGGTGATTCGGGCTTCGGCGGTTTCAGGTTCCGCAAGACAAAACTGCTCCAGTGCGCAGCACTGTCGGGCAAAAGAGCAGACACAACTGAAGGAAAGACAACGATTGGAATACCGCAGGCGCTGATGTTCTGGGAGCAGCTTCCGTTGTTCAGCAGATTTTTCCAGGAGATTGGATTTGAGGTGGTCCTTTCAGGCGATACCGACAAGAGCATAATACGGCAGGGCGTCGAACAGATAACGGCCCAGACGTGTTTTCCCATCAAGGTCGCTTACGGCCATGTTGCCGAGCTGTTAAAAAAGCAGCCGGATTACATCTTTATGCCAAGTATCGTCTCGATGGCGGCTAATTTCCCGAACAATAAGCACAACCAGTTGTGTCCCTATGTGCAGTCGTTTACTTACCAGGTGCAGACAGGTTTTGCAGACAAATTAGGCCGAACCAAAATCCTGTCGCTGCCGATGCGTTTTGGTGAAGGCGACAAGCTGTTTAGAAAAAGTTTCGTCGAGCTCGGCAAATTGCTCGGCGTCACCGCGTCGCGGGTGAAATCCGCCCTGCCTAAAGCCGTCGCCGCCCAGGAGGAATTTGATAACGCCCTGAAACAAAAAGGCGCAGAGATACTCTCTAAAATCGGCCCCGACAAAAAGCTCTTTGTTTTGGTTTCACGGCCGTACAACGGCTGCGATACGGGAGTCAATTTACAGCTTCCCAAAAAGTTAGCCGAGCACGGTGTGGATTGTATCCCAATGGATATGCTGGACCTCGATAATGCGCCGCTGAGCGATGAGAACCTCCACCGACAGGTTTATTGGAGCTACGGCCAGAAGATTCTGCGTGCGGCAGAGGTAATCAAAAATGACCCGCGGCTGTTCGCGATTTATCTGTCGAATTTCAGCTGCGGGCCGGACTCGTTTTTACTGACGTTCTTCAAGGACATCATGGCTGAAAAGCCCTGCCTGCAGCTCGAGCTTGATGAGCACTCGGCTGATGCGGGCGTGATTACGAGAATCGAAGCGTTCCTCGAAAGTCTCAAGCATTACAGGGGCCGGGAAAAACAACAAGCCGAGTCGGACAAACCATGCTGGCTGGAGACGGTCGATAAAAATCGCACATTATATGTTCCGTATATGGGCGACGCGGCGCACGGCGTGGCGGCGGCGTTCAGGTCGTATGGCCAGCCCGCCGAGGTGATACCGCTTGCAGACGAGGATGCGCTCATAAAGGGCAGGCGATTCACAACGGGCAAGGAATGTCTGCCATGCGCGATAACTACCGGCGATATGATAAAGCTTATCGAGACGACCGACCCGGAAAAACTGGCTTTCTTTATGCCCGGCGGTTCCGGGCCGTGTCGATTCGGCATGTACAACTATATGCACCGGCTGATTCTCAAGTACGCCAAGTCGACGAACATACCCATAGTATCACCTAATCAGGACGACCGCTTCTATTCACACTTTAAGGAATCGCTCGACGGAGTTGGTGAAACTTCGATAATGAAAGATATATGGGTCGGCGCGGTGGGTATCGACCTGCTAAGCAAGCTCATACTTCGGCTGCGTCCCTTCGCCGCGAATACCGAGCGCATACAGCAGGTTTACAAAGACTCTGTCGGCCGTTACATCGAGGCGATAGAGAATCGGACTACACTTGCTCAGAAAGTCGAACTGATGGTCTCTGTTGCGCGGGAGTTTTCGCAGGTCGAGATGGATTACACGCTGCGCAGGCCGCGTATAGGAATTGTCGGAGAGATATACGTCCGCAGCCATCCGTTTGCAAATTCTAATATCATTGCACGTCTGGAGGAGCTTGGTGCGGCCTGTGATTTGGCCTCGCTCGCCGAGTGGATTTATTACACGAATTGTACGCGGACGCGGATGGCCAGGCGCCGCGGACAGTTCCGCCACTGGCTCTCGAACGTCACACAGGATTTCTTCCAGCATCGTTTTGAAAAGGCCCTTGCCAAACCGCTCGAGGAGAAGTTCGGGCTGCTCGTCGAAGAGCCTATCAGTCATATATTTGAGCTGGCATGTCCTTATATGCACGACAGCTTCGAGGGCGAAGCAGTACTCAGTGTCGGCAAGATGGTCGAGTACCATCACAAGGGTTTCGGCGGAGTGGTAAATGTAATGCCGTTTACCTGTATGCCTTCGACTATCGTCAGCACCCAGACGATGCGCATAAGCAAAGACTGCGGCGATATGCCGATACTGAACATCAGCTTCGACGGCCAGGAGGACCCGACGCTAACCACACGCCTCGAAGCCTTTGTCGAGCAGGTCGCCTCCAGGCAAAGTAGCTCCATCGGCGAACTGATAAACGTGTGAAGGCGCCCGATTGTCGTCACGACTTTAACTTGCGCTCGTATACCCTGTAAAGCAGTTCGAGATGATATTTCCTCTCGTCGAGCTGCTCCTGTAACGCGGCCACATCCTGCGGATTTTTGTAGATTGCGGCATTGCCGAACCGTTCCGTCAGCTCCATGATTTGCCCTTCGGTTTCTTCGACGGCTTTTTCGAGCTTTTCGTATGACCACATCGCGAATTGCAGCAGCTCCGGCGGCGTAGCAGTTCGCGACTTATCGGGTTTCGCCTTTTTTTGTTTTGACGGTCCTTCTGTTTCCACCTGTCTGCGTTCATCGAGCAGCTGAGTGTATTGGCTGAAAGAGCCGATTACTAATTCATATCGGCCGTCCGTCCTTTTACCAAGCTCATCTACGCCAAGCACCAATAACTGGTCCACCACTTTATCCAGGAAGAACCGGTCGTGGCTGACGACTATAATCGTACCGGTATAATTTTGCAAAGCGCCCTCAAGCGCTTCGATACTCGGTATATCGAGGTGATTCGTCGGCTCATCCAGCATCAGAACCTGCGGCCCGGAGAGCACGAGTTTGCACAGTGCCAGGCGATTCCTTTCGCCGCCGCTTAACTGCCCGACCTTTTTGAAAACGTCATCTCTGCTGAACAGGAACGCACCGAGCCTGCTGCGAACCTGCCCAGGCGTTGAGTCGGGCAACACTGTTGTCGCTTCTTCGAGGACGCTGTTTTCATCATTCAACTCCGCGCCAGCCTGGTCGAGATAGCCGATGGATACGTTCGATTTGAGTTCTATTCGTCCTGTTGTCGGCTGCTCGTGACCTAACGCAAGTTTCAGCAGCGTGGTCTTGCCGCTGCCGTTTGGCCCGATGATGCCGAGTCGGTGACCCGTCAGTACATCAAGGTTAAGGTTCTCGAATAAAGTAACCGAGTCGAATCTTTTTGTGAGGCCTTTGCAGCTCAGCACGGTCTGTGCCCTTCGGCTTTTCTGTTCGACAGGCGCGAATTCGAAATCGAGCTGCTTTTCATAAGTCGGCTTTGCGAGGAAATCGGGCTCGGCCCTGAGCAGGTCGTTAAGCTGCTTTTTTCTGCCCCTCGCGACCTTTCGCATACCTTCCTGGTCTTTGTTGCGGGCGATGAAATCCCTCGTGCGTTCGACGAACTCGACCCGCTGACGGTACTGGCGCTCGAATTCGAGGTCCCGTTTTTTCTTTTCCCTTCTGTAATTGGTATAATTGCCGGGGAAAACCGCAGCCGAGCGGTTGCGAATTTCTATTGTCTTGGTAACGAGCCTGTCCAGCAGGAACCTGTCATGGCTGACAATCACCGCCGAGCCGTCGAATTTTTTCAGAAAGTCTTCAAGCCACATAGTGGCGTCGAAATCTAAATGATTTATCGGCTCATCCAGCAGCAGCAAATCCGCATCGGCCAGCAAAACTTTTGCAAGGCCCAGCCTGGATTTTTGTCCGCCGCTCAGTTCACTTGTCTTTACGTCGTAAAATTTTTCGTCGAGCCCCAGTCCTGCCGCGATTTCCTTAATCCTGTTTTCATAACCGTACCCGCCGCACACCTCGAACTGCCGGCAAAGCTTGTCGTACTGTTTCATCGCCGCGGCCAGCTCCGCGCCTTCGAGCCTGCTCATTTGTTCTGTTAGTTCATGAATCCCGGTTTGCAGTTGTAGTATATCCCGAGCGGTGCCGTGCAGCTCCTCGATTGCGGTTTTATCGTTGTCGAACTGCGGCTCCTGCGGCAGGTATCCGGGCCTCAGGTTCTTTTTTGCATGCACCGTTCCGATGTCCGCGTGTTCTGCGCCGAGGATGAGTTTGAGCAGCGTAGTCTTGCCGCATCCGTTAGGCCCGACAAGCGCGACCTTTTCGTGCGGATGGATTTTGAGCCGCAGTTTGTCGAAAACGACCTTCGGCCCGAATGCTATGTGTATGTCGTCCAGTGAAACTATAGCCATTGGACTATTATACGCCAAAAAGACGTACTTGCCAAATTATGACGGTGTAAATCGGGATACAGGCTGTGTGCGAAGTGTCATGCCTGCTCGTTCAGGACAATCATATTGCGGGCGGCGTCGATGACGCGTTTGCGAAGCGCCTCTGGCGCAAGTACCTGCACCTGGTCGCCGTAGCCCAATATCCACCAGGAGATTTCGCCCAGTCCGTCCACCCGGAATTCGAGAATGACCGAGCCGTCGCCGTTCCATGTGGCCTGTTGTGTGTTGTGCCACTGCACCTCGGCGACGTTATGCGCCACCTTCGGCAGGAACCGAAGCTTTATGCTGTAGAGTTTTCCTTCGGGAATCATAGACCACGCCCGGCCGAGGTGCTCGTGCAAATCGAACTTCTCGCCGTCGATAAAGCATTTGTCACTCAATTCGAGCTGCTTTATGCGGTTGAGCTTGAACGTGCGAATGCCCTTGTGTGCGTCCGAGTAACCGAGTACATACCACGCCCTTTGGTTGTAAAGAAGATGATAGGGGCACAGCTCGGTGTCTATGACTTTATTATCGAAAAGCGAGTCGTACCGAAGGTCGACCTTGAGCCTTTTGGTAATCGCCTTTTGGAGCTGGGCGAAAAGTTTGTCCAGCTCGCCGAGCCGGGCCTGGGCGGCGGGATAAGCTGAAACGCTCTTTAGCGCGGTATTACAGTACTGCCTTATCTTGTGCGGCAGATTGTTTTCTATCTTCAAGCCCGCCAGTAGCGCCGAATGCTTGAACGGCAGCTGAATCTGGTCTCGCGCCTTATGGACCAGCATCAAAAGCGCAAGCGCCTCCTGAAGATTGAGGTCGATTGGCGGCAGGAAAAATTCCGGGTCGATGGTGTAACCGCCGCTCGCCGGGTCGTAACGATAAGGCACTCCAATCGCAGCCAGTTCCTTGAGGTCTCTAAAGACCGTTCGCCGGCTGGTGCCGAAAGTATCAGCGAGCTCGTTGACAGTGTATTTGCGGCCGGCCTGCATCGCCGTGAGAATCTTCATTACGCGGGTTATTCTGCTGACCTTCATAGACATCTCCGCCAATTCGTTATTACCTCTTCCCTGCCTGCTGATGAATGGTAGTCGTATATAGTATCTCAAAGCCGACATGGCCAGTCAAGTAAAATTGCTTGACGACCGGCTTTTTCGCCAATACACTCGTCGGCTTGTCTGCCGCGGCGAAAGTCACAACTGTAGACGGGCCAAACGGTGATTTTATGGAGTATACGCATTGGAACAGGCAATTGCAAAAGCCGCGTCCCTGATAGAAGCGATGGAGTACATTCGCCGGTTTCGCGGGCGGATAGTTGTCGTCAAGCTCGGCGGGAGTGTACTCGACGATGAGTCTCTGCGCAAAAAGCTCCTCGCAGATGTTGCCTTCATGTACACCGTTGGTATTCAGCCGATAATTGTACACGGCGGCGGCAAGGCCATTACCAAGGCGATGAATAAATCCGGTCTCGAAGCCGTCTGGGTACAGGGACAGCGCTATACCGACGAGCGGACACTCAACATCGTCGAGCATACGTTAGTAAACGAAGTTAATACCCCCATCTGCGAAACGCTCGCCGGCTTCGGCTGTGACCCGATGGGGCTTCATTCGCTCAGCAGTTGTGTGTTGTTTGCCGAGCCGCTGCGATTGAACGGAGAGAACGGCCGAAAGGTCGACCTCGGTTTTGTCGGCAAGGTCAATGATGTCAATGCCGAGCTGCTCAAAACTCTGTGCGGAACGGGCAAGGTCCCCGTCATTGCTTCGGTAGCCTCGGACAAAAAAGGCGGCAAGCTCAACGTCAACGCCGACAGTGCCGCCGGTAAAGTTGCTGCCGCGGTCACAGCAGAAAAACTCGTCGTCGTGAGCGATACCCACGGCATACGCACTGATGTAAAAGATGAATCGAGCACCGTTTCGAGTGTTAATGAAGAGCAGATAAAAAAGATGATTGCCGACGGCACTATTACCAGCGGTATGATGCCCAAGGTTGACGCCTGTCTTGCCGCTATTGACGGCGGCGTAAAAAAGGCGCATATCATAGACGGCAGAATTCCGCACTCGCTGCTGCTTGAGATTTACACGGACAAGGGTATCGGCACACAGATAGTCAGATAGGACCTTTATCCAAAAGACTTTTTAAACAAACGAGGTTTTCCATTTATGACGACGCAGGAAACAATCGAGATGTTCGATAAGTACGTGATAGCCAACTACGGCCGACTGCCGCGAGTTATTGTCAAAGGCAAAGGCTGCTATATGTACGACTCCGACGGCAACGAGATACTGGACATGTTCCCCGGCTGGGCCGTATCCGGTATCGGCCATTGCCACCCGAAGGTAGTCGAAGCCGTCCAGAAGCAGGCGGCCGAGCTGCTGCACATTGACAATACGTTCTATTCCGAACCGCAGGGCAAACTTGCGAAACTCCTGAGTGAACGCGCATTCGGCGGCAAGTGTTTTTTCTGCAACAGCGGCGCCGAGGCAAACGAAGCGGCACTGAAACTCGCGCGACTTTATACAGCGAAGGAAAAGTACAAGTTCATCACAGCCGAAGGCAGCTTCCACGGCCGGACTTTCGCGACGGTGACGGCCACCGCTCAGCCGAAATACCATGAAGGCTTCCTGCCCCTGCTGCCGGGTTTCGTATATGTGCCGTTCAACGATACAAAAGCGCTCGAAGAGGCGTTCAGTCCCCGCGCAGGCGGGGACGAAGTGGCTGCCGTTATGGTCGAACCGATTCAGGGCGAAGGCGGAATCAATATAGCAACGAGTGAATATCTGTCTGCGATTCGTGAGCTGTGCGATAAGAACGGTGCGGTCATGATTCTCGATGAAGTGCAGACCGGTATCGGCAGGACGGGCAAGTGGTTCGCCTACCAGCATTTCGACGTGGAGCCGGATGTCATTACTATGGCCAAGACCTTAGGCGGCGGTGTGGCTATCGGCGCGATGATGGCCAAAGCCGAAATCGCCGCGGTCCTGGTGCCGGGAAAACACGCATCGACGTTCGGCGGAAACGCCCTTGCCTGCGCAGCGGCAATCGGTGTTATTGAAGCTATCGAAGAAGAAAACCTTCTGCAGAACGCAAACGAGCTTGGCGAATACACGAAGCAGAAACTCGATGAATTGAAAGGCAAACATTCGATTGTCGACCACGTCCGCGGCATCGGATTGATGCTCGGCGTACAGCTTACAAAGCCGGGTGCAAAAATCGTCGATAGCTGTTTGCAGAAAGGCCTGCGTATAAACTGCACTCACGAAACGGTGCTGCGATTTATGCCGCCGATGATTGCTACGAAAGAGCAAATCAGCAAAGCGATAAATATTCTTGATGAAGTTATGAGCGAGGCCTCGCTATGAAAGATTTTCTTTCCATAGATAACTGCACTACGCCGGCGCTTATCGAGCTGCTCGAGCTCAGCGCTAAACTTAAAAAACTTTACAAAAAAGGCAAGCGCGACCTCTGCCTTTCCGGCAAGACACTTGCAATGCTCTTTGAGAAACCCTCACTTCGCACTCGTCTGAGCTTTCAGGTGGCCATGACCGATTTGGGCGGGGCCAGCATATACGTCAAGCCCGAGGACATAGGCGGCATCGGTAAGCGCGAGCCGGTAAAGGACATCGCGCGTGTACTCAGCCGCTATGTACACGGCATAATGGCCCGCACATTCGAGCACAATACAATAGTCGAGCTTGCTCAGTTTGCCGAGTTACCTGTGATAAATGCATTAACAGATTGGTCGCATCCATGCCAGGCTATGGCCGACGTCCTCACAATACAGGAACACCTCGGTAAGCTCGAAGGTGTACGAATAGCTTACATAGGTGACGGCAATAACGTCGCTCGCTCACTCGCTTTTGCAGCCGCGAAACTGCAAATGAAACTGGCGGTCGCTTCGCCTAAGGGTTACGAGCTCGACGCCAAGTCAATCGACGAGGCCAATGGTTTTTACGCCGGTACCGTTACGCAGACCAATGACCCTGCCGTTGCGGTCAAAGATGCGCAGGTCGTTTACACCGATACCTGGGTAAGCATGGGCCGCGAGCAGGAGAAGCAGCAGCGCATCAAAGACTTCGAAGGTTTTCAGGTGAACGCCGAACTTCTGAAAAAGGCACCTGCCGATGCGAAGATTATGCACTGTTTGCCCGCGTATCGAGGATTCGAGATAACAGACGAGGTAGCCGAATCACCAAACTCGATTATCTTCGACCAGTCTGAAAACCGCCTCCACTTCCAGCGTGCACTATTGAAAAAGCTTATGAGTTGAATTATCCTTGTTTAGCAGTCGCCGGTCCATCCTGAGCGTAGTCGAAGGATACGGCGACTTATTAAATTATTTTTTGAAATCTGTGGAGCTTGTCCTGAGCTTGTCGAAGGAATCTGTGAAATCTGTGGTTAAAAATATTCTCATCGCAACTACAAATCCCGGTAAGATGTCCGAGCTGCAAACTATGCTCGATATGGACTTGCCGTGGAAAATCTTTCCGACTTTCCTGAATTACAGCAGATTGCCGAACACAGTCGACCTACTCTTGTTCGGCGTACACTCGTTACTGAGTAGTATAGTCCTTTCCTGTTTAATCATTATGAAAGTATCGAGTGCTGACGCGGCAGTGCCGAAGAAGTTATTGCGACCGACTTTAAGTTCCTGTAAGTTATTTACCAAACGTTAAACAATAAATGGATATTCGAGTATTTCCCGGACGCTGTAATCGTGAATGTTTAACGGCAAAAGAACAAAAAATTTGAGTAGACTTTTAAAATAGGAGATAATTGTGGACAAAAACATCAGGCCTGAGCAGCTGCAGAAAGCAGCAGATTATTTTCTG
Organism: uncultured Pirellulales bacterium; assembly: GCA_964518825.1. GTDB lineage: Bacteria > Planctomycetota > Phycisphaerae > Sedimentisphaerales > Anaerobacaceae > JBBABK01. Next base: position 7,217 of record CAZFHM010000016.1, on the reverse strand, counting down.
GTTACGCGAAAACTTGTTTTCGGCGGTTTCGCTGTTCTTTTTTTCGGCGCTGCGGCCGTTGCCTGGGGAATTATACTGACAATATTTTACGGCCGCCTGAATATAATTCTGATTGTTATAGGCGTGATTCTTATTGTGGAAGCTGCTTGGGCAAGGATAGCACCATCACCCGTGCATCTGATATTGGTGGGCCTGGCATTACTTACGGTTGGAATTTCCATTATTGTTGTTTCCATCATGAATGTGGCCGTGAGGCATACCGAAGCCATGCAAACGGGCGGCTATATGGATATAGGCAGTATCGGCACCGGTGTCGTTGTCTGCTTTATGCAAATCGCTTGGAGCATCCCCTTTTTTATTAGGTATGCCAGGTTTCGTGGGAAAAGTCTGGAGGAGCCAACCCAAGACAACCTTAGGATAGTGAAAGGTGTGGCGGAAAGTATAGACGGTGCAAGATGGAAAAAATCCGATGATATTGTGGTGTTTTTTTGGGGAGAATACAAATGGAAAGCAAGACTATCTGCTGAGAGCGCAGCTTTTGTTGCAGGAGAAATGAAGGACATTATTTTTGCCAAGAAGGAAAATGTTGAAATAAAAGATATTGGAAAAGTTGCGTTAGGAAAAACAAGAAAGGTACTGTTCAAGGTCGGGGACAGGTCTGGTAAAGGCACCATCTCTCCTGTTTTACTGGACAGGTTTGAGCGGTGGAAAAAAAGTGATGGTGGTTAAGTTCTATCTCCTCCATAATCTCTTGGAATTTGTTGACGAATTTACGCGAAAACTCGGAGCGGGTTACTCTGGAAGACAGGGAATTTAATGGGGCATAAAATCGTCATCGCCAGCACTAATCCGGGCAAGCTTACTGAAATAAGGGCCATGCTCGATATAGATATTGAGTTCAAGAGCCTGTCGGACTTTCCTGATTTAGAAGAAGTGCCCGAAGATGGAACGACCTTCGCCGAGAACGCACGCAAAAAGGCCCTTGGCTACGCAAATCAAACCGGCCTGTGGACAATCGCCGACGACTCCGGCCTGATGGTTGACGTACTCGACGGAGCACCCGGCGTTAAAAGCGCAAGATTCAGCGGAGCAAAAGACAAAGAACGGTCACTCATCGACCACAAAAACATCGCTAAGGTCCTGGAGCTTTTAAAAGATGTCCCAATCGAAAAACGAACAGCGAGATTTGTATGTTGCCTGTGTCTCGCAAGCCCTGAAAAAGTGCTGCTCGAAACACAGGGCACGCTTGAAGGTATAATCGCAAAGAGGGAAATTGGAACCAACGGCTTCGGCTACGACCCCGTTTTCTTCGTCCCGCATCTGAATAAGACTGTCGCTCAGCTAACAGCCGATGAAAAAAACTCCATCTCCCACCGCGGAAACGCAATCCGGAAACTAAAACCTCTGCTAAAAGAGCTCCTGTCCTGCTGACTATTTAATCTCCTGCTCGGCACGGATATGTTTTTTAAGGTGCATGTGAAGCTTTTTTCCGACCCCCATAGAGACGTAATTTTGCCCCCACGCCTCTTTGAACATAGCAATCGCCGTATCACCGGTGCAGTGAGTAGGACCGATTTTCTTAACGCCCAGCTCTTTAATATCCTTAATAATACTTTCTATTTGTTCGCGGCTTTGTCCGCCGAGATGGAAACCGCCGAAAGCAAGATAAATTTCCTCGTCGGAAAGCTCCTTGGCCTTTTTCAGAATCCGGACAATCCCCGGATGGCTGCACCCTGTAATAACAACAATACCTTCCGGTGTTTCCAGGCACAAGGCCTGCTCCGGTATCTGGTGCTGGAGCGTACCAGTGCTGAATACTCCACCGCAGATGCACTTCATCTGCGAAACTAAGGTTACCGCCTCGGCCTTGCCCTCTAATTCCTTCGCCTTCTCTGCCGGCGCAGAATCGGGCAGAAAAATCTTCAAATGCCTGTTTGCTTTCACCAGCCATTCCAGCCCGTTGATGTGGTCCCAGTGCATATGTGAGATGACGACCGTATCTATGCTGTTCGGGTCGATATTCAGCTTCTTAAAATTAGCCTCTAATACCTCTGCATCACCACCGGTATCGAAAAGAACGGTCTGCTCGGCCCCTTCTATCAGGCACGAAAATCCCCATTCCGCCTGGAGTGATTCATCGTGTTTGTAATTATCGTACATAATGGTCAACGTCGCCATATCGTTAGGTCCACCCGCTGCATTGGAATTTCCCGTCAATCCGCTCATCATTAACCCCATAATTAAAAACAACGTGTAGTTTTTCATGTTCTACCCCCTGTCCTGTTTCAGTTCTTTTTAAGGCTGTTGCTGACGGTGATTATAATCTCTCCCCCACCTGCCCGCAACATATCTTAGCTCCCCAACGATTACAAAGCCATTGGTGCTCTTATGCGCGCCGCACTACAGTACGAAAAACCTGCGCCTGACGAATAACAAAAAATCTGCAATCTGCCTTTTGTCATTCCGCACTTGCCTGCCCCTGAATGTCGTAAGCAGGGGATGCGGAATCCACGAACCACCAATAACAATCAGCCCCTTGCATTAACCGGCCCCCGGAAGGATAATACCCTTACTGGAACCGAGGAAGATTAGAATGAGCGTTTTCACCGAAAACCTGATAGTTTCACCCCTGCCGGATGGTAAGACCTGGGTATTAAGAAAACAATTCTCTTATGACGTCGGCGAAGAAGGAAGCGGCGAAACAATAAAAGTCCCTACAAGCTTCATAACGGATTTCGCGAGCGTCCCACGCCCCTTCTGGTGGATATTTCCGAAATGGGGCAAGTACGGCAACGCCGCCGTCATACACGATTATCTGTACTGGGCACAGGAAGAACAATACCCGAAAAACCGCGCTGACGAAATCTTCCTCGAAGCCATGATGGTCCTCAACACCGGCAAATTGACCGCCGACATATTATACTGCGCCGTGAAGTACTTCGGAGGCTTCGCCTGGAACGACAATAAAAAAGCGAAAAACCAGGGCCTTAAAAAATTCATCCCGCTCCCGGAAGAAACTATCGAAATCCCGCAAATCCAGCTAAAAGATTTTACACAGCAGTAAACCTCAAATCACTTGACTCCGAAACAGGCTTCGGGAGCTTTCTTTCAATTATTCACTATTCACAAGCTGAGAATCCGGCGTTCGGCATCAGGTATCGAGTATCCGGCACTTGCCCGCAACATATCTTGGCTTATTAATCATTCGTTAGAACAGTTACTTCAAATATTTTTGGTGTCATTGAATGAGATTTATTTATAATAAGCGAATGCAGCTTTCAGTTGCATAAATAAATGAGGGATATTGATGGATGAGGAAACCAAAAAGCACTTGATTTCGATGCTGAAGAGTCCCGTTTCGCCCGTAAAAAAGCCGATACTTTTTCGCCTGCTTGGTTTTGTAGTCCTTTGTTTGATGATTCTTCTGCCTATAATATATTGTGTCCTTGTTCTCGGTGCAGGGTATGCAGTTTATTACCATGCAGCCAACCACTATAAGATTCTCCAGATGCCGCAATCAGGGGTAACAATTATTTGGTTAAGAATACTGATTTACTTCGGCCCGATTATTATCGGAGGCCTCTTGGTTATTTATATGATTATTCCTTTAGTGCCCCGCTTCCGAAGGCGGCAAGACATTCCGCTCTGCAGTATCACGCCGTTAGTCGCCCCTGACCTCTGCATGTTAATTAAAGTGATTTGTAAGGTAGTGAATGCCCCTTATCCGAAACGGATCGACTTAACTATAGAACCAAACGCTTCTGCGCATTTCAGAAGTGGCTTCTTAAGCCTTTTCCGTCGAAAAGACCTGGTCCTGACAATTGGCTTACCTCTGCTCGCCTCCCTGAATGTTAGACAATTAGCTGGCATTATTGCTCACGAAATGGGGCATTTCTCGCAGGGGACGGCGATGCGACTGTCTTATTTAATAGAAGGTATACACATGTGGTTCCTTAAGGCGGTATATGGCAGAGACTCGTTCACAGAAAAAATAGAGGCGTTCGAAGAAGAATCCAACAATTCCGTTGCACTTATAGCCATACTTTCGAGATTGTTCATCGAATTGACAAGGCTGATTCTTTTGTTGTTTACAATGCTGAGTTTCGCTATCAGCAGGTCGATGTCACGGCAAATGGAATACGATGCTGATTCGTATCAGGCCCAAATGTCCGGCAGCCGGGTATTTGAGTCGACATTCTATGCCCTGCTGCTCCTTGACCATAGCTGGGCGCAGACGTTCTATGCGAGCATGGCCTCATGGCGAGACCGGATATTGTGTAATGACCTGCCTAAACTTGTAAAACACTTTGCCAAATCTGCTATCGGCAAAAAAGACCAGGATATTATCAACGAAACACTTACTAAAAACACCACCCTTTTCGACACTCATCCGTCAATGCGAGACCGTATTGCTCGGGCGAGGATGAAAAAATTCGAGGGGATATGCAGGTCGAAATTTCCTGCTAGAAAGTTGCTTCCTGAATTTGAAAAATTATCGAAGCAATTAACAAGACGGTTCTACCAGCTTTCTTTTGAAACACAAATACCGGAAAATATGCTGATTCCTTTGACTGAATATGTCCAAAGTGTAAGGAAATATGAGTACGAGTTAAGTTGACTTGGATTTGCAACCCATTTTCGCTTTTTCCAAAGACCGAAACCATTTTTTGCGTCCTTTACGAATTCCGCGCTCTCCGCGGTGAAAGTTTTGCCTTTTACTCCAATATCCAGCATCCGGCATCGCCTTTTTCAATTTTCCTTGACTTTCCCCCAAAACGCCTTTATTTGTCCTACCCTAAAGAAATCGGCGTCAAACGCCGATTTGTGTATCGTGCTTCGTGAATCGTGGCTCGTTTTTCTGGTTGGTACCGGCAAAAAGGCAGGAATGACACTCAAAAGTTATAAAGAGTTAGACGTCTGGCAGAAGGGAATAGAAATCGTTGACAAGGTGTACGCGTTAACAAAACTCTTTCCAAAGGATGAGCAATACGGCCTGGCTTCGCAGATGCGACGCTCTGCCGTAAGCGTTCCGTCAAATGTTGCTGAAGGTTTTTCGCGCAGCCACACACCGGAATACATTCAGTTCGTGCGTATAGCACTTGGGTCGTTAGCTGAGCTTGATACACAGTTCACAATTGCCTGTAGGCGTAGTTATGTAGACGAAAAATCAATCGATGACCTGACTGAAAATATGGACCACGAAGCGAGAATGCTGATGAATCTAATTAAAAGTCTTGAAAAGCGAAGGAAGCCCTGATACGGAGTACGTTTCACTAATCACTATCCACGAACCACGAGTCACGAGTGAGCGATGCTAAGAGCGAGCGTTAAAAAGTCGTTAGTAATAGTCGAATCGCCCGCCAAGGCCAGGACTATCAACAAATATCTCGGCCCGGACTACGAAGTCAAAGCCTCGATGGGCCACGTCCGCGACCTGCCCAGCAAGGGAATCAACGTCGATATCGAAAGCAATTTCGAGCCGACCTACGACATAATGCCCGGCAAAAGAAAAATTGTTACTTCCCTCAAGGCCTCCGCCAAAAAATGCGACAGGCTCTATCTCGCAACCGACCTCGACCGCGAAGGCGAAGCAATCGCATGGCACCTGGCGCAGATTCTCGGCTTCAAAGAGGAAAAGACATACCGTGTGATATTCAACGCCATCACCAAATCGGCGATTCAAAATGCCTTCGCGAACCCCGGCAAGCTCGACAACGACAAGGTAATGGCCCAGCAGGCCAGAAGAATCCTCGACCGAATCGTCGGCTACCAGATTTCCCCCCTGCTCTGGAAAAAGGTTGCGCGGGGCCTGTCAGCCGGCCGCGTTCAGTCCGTCGCCGTAAAAATCATAGTCGAACGCGAACGCGAAATCCGCGCATTTAAACCACAGGAATACTGGCTTCTGCCCGCGGTCTTTACCTCGGAACTGGATAGCAAGTATCACCAGCAGTGGATAGATTTCGTTACACCGAAAACCGATGATGATAAAGGCCCGAACGCCGCCGAGCAGAACGACTGGCTCGCCAAACACAGCGCCTTCAAAGCCGAGCTTTACAAAGTAAACGACGATAAATTCCACGCTGATAACGAAGCCGAAGCCAAAAAGATTTTTGACGCCCTGGTCGACGCGAAATTTCCCGTGGATTCTCTCGAAAAGAAGGAGTCCAGATCGCGTCCCTCGCCGCCCTTCATTACATCTACCCTGCAGCAGGCCGCAGCCAATCGCCTCGGCTTTTCCGCCAAGCGGACGATGAGCGTTGCACAGCAATTATACGAGGGCATCGAACTCGGCGACATGGGCTCACTCGGCCTGATTACATACATGCGTACCGACTCAACGCACCTTTCGCCCGAGGCGGTAGACGAGGCCCGCGCCTTTATCGGCAGGCGATTCGGCGAAAACTATCTGCCCCCAAAGGCAATATATTACGCCGCCGGCAAATCCGCCCAGCAAGCGCATGAGGCTACGCGCCCCACCGATGTTGATTTAGTGCCGGATGATATTAAATCTTTGGTCAGCGATGAGCAATATAAGTTGTATAATTTGATATGGCGGCGGTTTGTGGCGTGCCAGATGGCTCCTGCGCGGTGGGATGTTACGAATGTACAAGTGGCGGCTGAGACATCGGCGGGTAAATGTATATTCAGGACTACCGGCAGGACGCTCGTCTTCGACGGGTTTAGCAGGGTATGGCTGACTTCGTCGGAGCAGCAGCATCTGCCTGCACTTCAAACGGGGCAGGCCCTTGCGGCGGTCGATATAAAAGCTGAGCAGCACTTCACCAAGCCGCCGGCGCGCTTCAACGAAGCGTCGCTGGTCAAGGGGCTCGAAAAAGAAGGCATCGGCCGGCCGAGCACTTACGCATCCATTATCAGCACTATCCAGGACCGCGGGTACGTCGCGCAAAAGGAACGAAAATTCCACGCTACCGAGCTCGGCGAGGTCGTTACCGATAAACTCAATGAATATTTCCCGCGGATAATGGATATAGCATTTACCCGTCATATGGAAGAGCAGCTCGATAAAATCGAAGAGCAGCATCTCGACTGGATTAGCGTACTGAATGAGTTTTACGGGCCGTTCAAGGAGAACCTCGAAAAGGCCTCGGAGCAGATGAAGCACGCCAAGGCGGAAACTAAACCGAGCGAATATACCTGTCCCGACTGCAATAAGCCGTTGGTCTATCGGTTCGGAAAGAACGGTACGTTCCTTAGCT
>CAZFHM010000015.1:11493-21005 GCA_964518825.1 uncultured Pirellulales bacterium | reverse complement strand
TTCATAATCGCTGTAGTTGGCGTTGGCCGTAAAGTAAATATGCTCGACGTTGTCTGTCTTGCTGTCGCTGTAATCCAGCAGAATATCTTCCCGCTGACCGTCCTTGTCGTAGGCCCACAGCTCAAGTTGAATGTCGGCATTTTCTTCCGGAACAGGATTGAAAGGATACTGTTTCTGATAATGCCTGTTCCATGCGACGGTGATTGTAATTCTTTTATCGTTAGGTTCATCGATTACGAACCGGTATCTGTTTTCATTTGCCTGCTCCTGCTGGAGCGTGCCAAGGTCCCAGCCTTCGACGGGAACCTCACCGGGCTGATAGCGCCCTGCCGCAAGCGTATTATATGCACCGAACGCATCGAGCACTCCCGCTCCGTGCATAAAATCGAGGGGCGCCTCATGGTCATCGTCTTTGCTCAGCTTACCCTTGTGCCAGTAGGGCAGTTTCGCCGCCGTGTTCATCAGTATGGCTTTGATAACACAGTTCCAGCTGTTGTCGGTCAAAACATCTTCTAAGCTGTCATCGGCTTTTGCCTTTTGAATCAGCAGTGCCGCCGTCCCCGCCACGACCGGTGTTGCAAAGCTCGAATAGTTGCCGCTTTGCCGGTACTGGTTCGGTTCGTTAGCTGTCGCCACAAGGTAGTTGCCCGGCGCTACGATATCCGGCTTGCAGCGGTTGTCTTCGGTAGGGCCGCAGGTCGAGTTCTCCGGCTGGGCCGGCGAAAACCCACCGGCGGTTTTTGCCTGAACGACACCGACCGCAATGATGTTTGACCCGGCAGCCGGATAAAGCGGAAGGTCATACGCATCAGAGCCGTTACCTATCCCCGCCACCACCACCGTGCCGTACTGTTCCGCCATCGCTTCGATGCCGCGGGTCCACCAGTCGTCAAATACACTGCCGATACTAACCGAAATAACATCAGCCTGGGGCTCGACGTTGTTAAAGACCTGGTTCTTCAGAAAATACCAGAACTCGAAGACCTGTGCATTTGCATCATAAGTCAGACCCTGGTAATCAAGTGTCGATTGCCCGTGAACGTCTGAGTCTTTCCCAAAGAGAATCGAGCAGATAGCTGTCGAATGTTCGGAAATATCCGCAGGCAGTTCCGGGTCGTTGTACAAAGCGAAATTCATACCGGCGAAACAATGATGTGTCAGGTCCGGCCTATAGTCGTTCTGCGGTCTGCCGTCAATGTATGTAATACTTCGGCATACCAGTGCAACTGTAGTGCCTTGCCCTGTTAGATTCGGCTCCTGCTGCCTGAGCAGATTTATCCCGGTGCAATCGAACCCTTCAGGCTGGACGGGAACCGCAGCCGCTACTGCGGCAAGCAGTAAAAAAATCGAAGAAACGCAAAATCCGGTTCTGTACCGGCAAGAGTCCACTATCCCGTCACTCCTCTAACCGCTTGAAAATCCTTATTCTAAACCTGCCTTGCAGGCGCATAGAGGGCTTTTACTCAAATAACCATACAGCCTTACATATTATACTATATAAACTGTTGATTCTCAAGCCGATTCAGGGCGATTGTGGTTCACAAATCCCGAATCCGCCTGCCAAAGCGGGTTTTATGAGACCTTAAATCTTTTGCAAAACTGTCCTTACAGACCTTGCCTGCCGCCGTCAAGGCTGCTATACTCTGCCGCTGTGCCCATCCGGATTTGTATGAACTGGTGAGAATATGACAACGATACTGGACCAGAAACAGATTAGCCGGGCAATTGACGAGATAGCCGCACGTGTAGTCAAAGACCTTTCTCCTGATGATAGTGTTGCCGCCGTAGGGATAAGAAGCCGAGGCGAAATAATTGCCCAGAGACTTGCCGAAAAGCTCAGTGCTCTGCTCGGGAAAGATGTCCCCTGCGGCACGCTCGACATAACCCTCTATCGCGACGACCTGAATTCACCCTCACAGACAACTCAGCCGCAGGTCCGCACCACCGAAATCGGTTTCGACATCGACGAGCGGGTAATCATTCTTGTCGATGACGTTTTATATACCGGCCGCTCGACTCGCTCGGCGCTTGATGCGCTTGTTGACCTCGGAAGGCCCCGGTGCATAAAGCTCGCCGTTCTTGTGGAACGAGCCGGAAGAGAGCTTCCGATACAGGCTGATTACATCGGGTTCAAAGCTGATGTCCAAATCGGCAAAGTCGTTCAGGTAAACCTGGTGGAGTCGGACGGCAGAGACGAAGTGACAATCGAATAAAATCGGAATAACGAACTTCGAGTATCCAGTATCGAGCATCGAGTATTATGGCACTCAAACGCAAAGTAAAGCAGTTTGACTGGCAGTCCAAACATCTGCTCGGACTGCGTGACCTATCAGCCGAGCACATCAGTTTTATTCTCGATACCGCCGAAGGCTTCGAACAAATCAGCACAAGGTCGGTGAAAAAAGCCCCGCCTTTACGCGGCAGGGTTGTTGTGAATCTTTTCTTCGAGGACAGCACAAGGACCCGCAACAGTTTTGCCCTCGCTGCCAGCCGGCTCAGCGCCGACGTAATAGAATTCACCCAAAAAACCAGTTCCGTCAGTAAGGGAGAGACCCTGCTTGATACCGCCCGCAATCTCGAATCGATGGGGGTGGACATCGTGGTAATCCGCCACGGTGCGGCGGGGGCCCCAAAGCTGCTCAGCAGAAGCATAAACGCCTGCGTCGTCAACGCCGGCGACGGCTATTGCGAGCACCCGACGCAGGGTCTGCTCGATGTGTATACTATCCGAAAGCGAAGAGGAACGCTTGAAGGACTCAAAATAGCAATCGTAGGTGACATTGCGCATTCACGCGTAGCACGAAGCGATATGTGGGCCATGACAAAGCTCGGAGCGGAAGTAACATTCGTTGCGCCGCCGACGTTGATGCCGGCCGAAGTTGAAAAACTGCCCGTCAAGATCAGTTATTCTCTCGATGAAGTCATCGACAAGGTCGATGTTGTCAATATGCTGCGCATTCAGTTCGAACGGTTGGGCGGAAACCCGTTCCCTTCGGTCCGTGAGTATTCACATTACTTCGGCCTGACTGTAGAACGAATGAAAAGGGCCAAGCCGGATATCCTGGTCATGCACCCAGGTCCCATCAACAGGGGCCTTGAGATGGAAAGCGAAGTCGCCGACGGCCGAAACAGCGTCATACTCGACCAGGTCAGGAACGGTTTGGCTGTAAGAATGGCAGTACTGTTTTTGGTGAATCAGGCTGCGGCAAAACAAAAAATATAAGTTTTTGGTTATCGAACGTGAGTAGCGAAATACTGATTAAGAATGGCCGTGTGATAGACCCGGCGAACAGCCGGGACGAGAAATGCGATGTGCTCATCAGCGACGGCAAAATCGCCGAGGTTGGGCGCATTGACAAAAATGCCGATACGATAATTGACGCCGCCGGCAAGCTGGTTACACCAGGCCTGATTGACATACACGTCCATTTTCGTGAGCCCGGCGATGAAGAGGAAGAGACTATCGCCAGCGGTTCGGCTGCTGCGGTAGCGGCCGGTTACACTTCCGTCGTGTGTATGCCTAACACGAATCCCCCCATTCAAAGCGAAACCGACGTCGAGTACATCCACCGCAAGGGCCGCCAGGCCCGCAAGACCCACGTTTATACAATGGGCAGTATTACCAGGAACAGGGAGGGAGTCGAGCTTGCCGAGATGGGCTTTATGACCGAGGCCGGCGCAGTCGGCTTCACCGACGACGGCAGCGGTGTCCAGGACCCGGCGGTTATGTTACGGGCCTTGAAATACGCCGCGATGTTCAACACGTTTATCGCCCAGCACTGCCAGGACGACAGCTTTGCCCGTGACGGTGTAATGAACGCCGGTTACAATTCAACGGTACTGGGCCTGCCCGGTATCGACCCGCTCGCCGAAGAAGCGATGCTCTGGCGCGATATCCAGCTCGTTAAGAAAACCAAAGTCCGCTATCACGCCCAGCATATTTCCACCGCGGGCTCCGTGGAGCTGATAAGGCAGGCGAAAAAAATGTCACTTCCAATTACCTGCGAAGTAACCCCGCACCATTTACTTTTTACTGACGACTGTTGTGCCGATTACGATACGAACTACAAGGTGAATCCACCTCTTCGCACAGCAGCCGATGTCGAAGCTCTCAGGCAGGCTGTTCGGGAGGGCCTGGTCGATGCACTTGTCTCGGACCACGCCCCGCACCTGCAGAGTGAAAAGGAGCTTGAGTTTTTGGCTGCACCCTTTGGAATCGCCTCGCTCGAATGCACTCTTGGTCTTTACGTCAAGGCACTTATCGAGCCGAAGATTATCGACTGGCCCGGACTTCTGCGTCTTTTAACGGTGAATCCGGCCCGCATAATCGGCGTCGATAAAGGCACCCTCAGCCCGGGTAAACAGGCGGATGTGACCATCATCGACCCCGGCGCACAGTACACGGTGGACACAGCCGCTTTCTACTCAAAAAGCCGTAACTGCCCCTACCAGGGCTGGAAACTAAAGGCCAAAGCCGAAATGACCATCGTCGGAGGGGAAATCCGTTTTGGGGCCTGATTTACGCCGTCTCGAATCGTCCGGTCGCCCTCTTGTGTAGAGCCATGATAATGTTGGACTTATGTCACCGTGTGTTGCATAATGTTATTTCAACGGTTGATTATTTGGCGATAGCTGCTATACTATCCGGGTCTTGCTTCATCAAAAAAGAGATGTCTGATGTATATTATTGACGGCTATAATCTTCTTTGGTCCGTCCATAAAATTACTGTACATTCGGAGGAGATGTTAGAGCCACACTTATGCCGACTCGTAGGCAGGTACCTGCGGATAATCGGCAGTGAGGGGCAGATAGTTTTTGACGGGATTGGTCCGCCGGACAAGACGCCGTTTAATTATGTGCCCGGTGTCGAGGTTATATTTTCCGGCAGCGGAACCGACGCCGATAGTTTTATCGAAGCTAAAATAAAGGCTGATACCGCTCCCAAGAGGCTTGTTGTTGTAAGCAGCGACAGGCGTATTCGTAGTGCAGCCAGAGCTCGAAAGGCTGCCGCCGTCAAGTCCGAGCAGTTCTGGCGCGATGCGGTAAAGTTGTTGAGCAAGCAGATCAAAAAGCAGGAGCCGGTCGAGAAAAGGCAAGGTCTTGACCAGGCACAGACTAAACAATGGCTGAAGTACTTTGGGTTTGACCAGTAACCCGGGTCGAGTACTCGGGCTCGTTACTGATTTTGGCGAGGTTTTGGGTTGATGTCAAAAGACAAGAAAACAAACCACTCGGGTAAACGAGCGGCAGGTGCGGCTAATGGCAAAGCTGAATCTGCTCGCGCCGGCAGCGGCGTTGCCGCCGAACTCAATGAGTACTACAGGGCGGTATTTGATAAAGTTTCTGAAGGGGTAGCTGTATCAGACACTGAAACCAAACGACATATTTATGTCAACCCTGTTTTATGCCGGATGCTCGGCTACAGCCGTGATGAATTTATCGGATTGTCAGTAACCGACATTCACCCCAAACATGAACAGCCGTTCCTGCTGTCGGGGTTTGAAGCCATGGCTCGCGGGGAAATTACATACGCTGCCGACATTTCCTGTTTGGCAAAAGACGGGCAAATCATTCATACCGACATAAATTCCACCAGGATGTATATCGACGGCAAATGCCTGCTCGTAGCTTTTTTCACGGATATTGCCAAGCTAAAAGCCGCACAGCACGTTCTCAGTAACAGCGAAAAACATCTGAAGCTGATTCTCGACCAGTCATTCGATGGAATTAATGTTTGTGAATATGATATTGCAACCGACACACGCCGCCTGGTAATGTGCAATGACAGATATGCGCAAATGGCCGGACGAAGCCGGGAAGAGCTGATGGCCCTGGATAATTTAAATGACATCGAAGTGGTCCACGGCTCCGAAGATGACCGCAGAAAATACCTGCAATCAATAAAGGATACGAAACCCTGCCGCGGCCGGTCTTCCTGGATTAGGCCGGACGGTAAGGAGAACTATTATGACTGGATGGCCAAACCTGTTAAAATCGTCGACCGCTATTACATAGTAGGAATTGACAGGGATGTCACTGAATATATAAAAGCTGAAGAAGAACTAAAAAAAACCGAGGTCAAATACCAGACACTCATCGAGCAGATTCCAGCCATAACTTACACGGCCGCTATCGACGAAACTTCAACGACACTGTATGTCAGTCCTCAGGTTGAGAGTATTCTTGGTCTTACACAAGCCGAATATAAACGAGACCCGGACCTCTGGGTCAAAAAACTGCACCACGAAGACCGAGACCGTGTTTTTAAAAACCTGAAGAAAACTCACTCGACAGGTGAGTCTTTCCGTTGCGAATACCGGATGCTCAGTGCGGACGGCAGAATAGTCTGGATTCGCGACGAGGCTGCTATAATAAAAGACAATAACGGCAGGGAAGCTTTCCTTCAGGGCGTTATGTATGACATCACCGAGCTCAAACAGGCCGAGCAGGCCCTGCGACGCATCGAAGAAAGCCTGCGTAAGAGTAAAGACGAGCTGGAAGAACGGGTCGGGCAGCGTACCACCGACCTCGAACAGGTAAATAAAAGACTTTGCGCGGAAATCAGAACCAGAAAACAGGCCCAGACCAAGCTGCTTATATATCAGAACCAGCTCCGTTCACTGGCCTCGGAATTATCGCTCGCTGAAGAGAGAACAAGAAGGCAGATTGCTACTAATGTACATGACCATATCGGGCAGAATCTTGCTATGGCCAAAATGAAGCTTCAATCGCTGGTTGAGTCGGTGCAAACCGCTCATGACAGAATTACGGTCAACGAAATCAGGGACATTGTTGCCGGGGCTATTGAGAGCACGCGCACCCTGACCTTCGAAATCAGTCCTCCTGTACTTTACGAGCTGGGCTTCGATGCCGCCGTTGAGTGGCTGCTCAGAAAAGCCCGCAAGCAGCAGCATTTGAAAACTGATTTCCAAACCGACGGCCAAAAAAAGCCCCTCGATGAAACCGTCTGTGTTTTCCTCTTCCAGGCGGTCAGGGAACTGCTTATAAACGTCGCAAAACATGCCGGGGCAAAGAACGTTATGGTATCGGTTCGCAGGCTCAGCGGCCATATACAGGTCAGCGTTGCCGATGACGGCGTGGGGTTCAACACGAAAAAACTGGAATCTCTACAGCCCAATCCCGCGGGATTTGGCTTGTTTAGTATTCGAGAAAGGTTAAGCTATATAGGTGGGAAACTCAGGATACACTCGGCGCCGAGGAAAGGAGCTGAAATTATTATAACCGCTCCCTTGGCCGGACAAGAGCAGTATACCGGAGGCAAAACAAATGAGCATAAAAATTATACTGGCCGACGACCATAAAATTACCCGTCAGGGGCTGCATTCTCTGATTGACGAAAATGACGACATGGAGGTCGCAGCCGAGGCTGAAAACGGCCGCGGTGCCGTCGAGCTTGCCAGGCAATTGAAACCCGATGTAATTATTATGGATGTGAGTATGCCGGACCTCAACGGTGTTGAAGCCACCCGGCAGATAATTCAGGATAATCCCAGCGTGCGGGTAATCGCATTGTCTATGCATTCGGACACACTGTTCGTCTCCGAAATGCTGAAAAGCGGCGCCAGCGGTTACCTGCTCAAAGACTGTGCCTTTCAGGAGCTCGAACAGGCTATCCGTACCGTGATTGAAGGAAAGGCATACCTCAGCCCGTCAATATCGGGTGTTGTGGTCGAAGATTACTTACACCGACTCAGTAAAGCTGAGACGTCTACTTCTGAAGTCCTGACCGACCGCGAAAGGGAAGTCCTGCAGTTGCTCGCAGAAGGCCAGTCCACAAAACAAATCGCCCTAAAACTTCACATCAGCGCAAAGACCGTCGAAACCCACCGACGCCAGGTTATGAACAAACTTGACCTGCACACCGTTGCCGAATTAACCAAGTACGCCATTCGAAAGGGCCTGACCGCACTGGAAACCTGACGGCGGTCACGGCGTTCGATTGACTATTGACTGTCCAGCCCTTTACAGGTACGTTATTAGTTTGTGCTTTTGTCTTGGAGTTAATAGTTGCGCATGGATTTGGTTCTGAAGATTGCCGCCGCCTTAGCCGCCTTGCTCGTGGCGATGAGTGTATTTCCAGGACTGTCCTGGATGCTCAAAATCCGCATTTGTGCCGTTGCCTTGTTAGGTATGATTGTTCTGGGCCTATGGGCCTGGTCTTTAGTAGCTCCGGCAGAGCCCTTTGGCATCGTCTCAATGCCCGGGTTAACCGGTGCTTTAATCCTTATGGTAATGGCCCTGGCAACGGGATTTGTCGCCTATTTTATTACCTGGCCCCATGGGGCATATATGGGCGTAATTGCTGTTCCTGCGGGTATGGCGGTCTGGGCTGTACGTTCCGGCTCGATAGCTAATGCACTTGTCGGTACTGCTGACGCTGCCCAGCGAGCTGATTTCTTCCGGTCATTATTGCCCGAACCGTTCTTCTGGCTCCTTCTCGCGGCCATCGGCCTTGCAGGAGTCTTTCTTGGCCGATTTGTTGTTGCACCGGCTGCGCCGACGCAGATTCATCACAGCAAGCCACTGCTCAGACTGAACAAGCCCGCTAATGCTGTAGTTGCTGTTGGAGTCTCGGCTGTGACAGCCTTTGTTGCCGTGACACTTCTTGCCCAGAATGTCAAATTCCCAGATGCCAGACTCGGGAATGTAATTGCACAACCTTCTTCAGGGCAGATAGGCTTTGCCGTATTTGTTGCCTTTGCCCTGGCTTCTTTTATCAGCAAGGAATTTCTTGACGCTTCTTACTTCTGGTCCGCCGCGGCTACCGCCGTTGTTTCGGTTTTTGGCCTGGCCTTCTACGGCAGGACGGCGATATTGGAACACTTGGCCGTAAGCTGGCCGGCCAACTTCTTTGCAAGTCCGCACAGCTCCATTTTGCCGCTCCAGATGGTCGCTTTCGGAACACTGGGGGCCCTCGCTGGTTTCTGGCTTGTTCAGTCCTTCGAAGTTTGGCGCTCTTTCGCGCGTCAACAGGAGCAGTAAAAACGCCGCCCGGACCATTTGAACGGCTTTTTTCATGCACCACCACCTATATAAGCATCTGTCAAGGCTGAGTTTATGACCTCCAGGTCCCATAAGCAACCCATTGCCCGGTAAAAGGTCAAAAAACCACTGTTTTTACCTTATAGATTGGTCGAAGATATATTTGCAACCGGACAGGCCGAATCAATCAGGCCTCTCTGGCTAACTTTATGCAAGACAAGTACATAGACCCGGCAGTAAACGCGTGGAACTGAACAGTAAGTGAAGTTAAGCCGTATAGTTTACCGACCGGGAGCCTCAAAAGGAGTCGGCAATGCTGGTCTTGAGCAGACAGAAGGACGAGTCGATAGTCATCGGTGATGACGTGGAAATCACTATAGTTGATGTGCGTGGGGATAAGGTTCGCCTCGGAATCAGTGCCCCGAAGAACATCCCCGTACACAGGCGAGAAGTATACGACGCTATTCAGAGAGAAAAGGCCGCCAAGGCCAAAGACGAGCCCAAAGAC
>CAZFHM010000015.1:0-11393 GCA_964518825.1 uncultured Pirellulales bacterium | reverse complement strand
CCAAAGACGAGCCCAAAGACAGCTAATCATCACCTACAAACCGCCTTTTAACAACTGTTCTTTATCTATGGAACAGTTTTTTTATGCGCATTGCCTTACATCCGCTTGTACCGCGGCCCGCCGCCGCCTTCAGGAACCGTCCAGCGAATGTTGTCGAACGGGCATTTACGCTGGCACGTCTTCAGTGCACGCAGTTCGATGCGTTTGCCGGCATAAGGGTATCGCCTATCGTTTCATATACACCAGCCGGGCAGAACGTAATGCAGGGCCTGCCGAACTCTGGAGCACACTGCTGTGCGCAGATGTTTCGGTTGATTATCGACAGATGGCTCGGCTGTTCTTCCCTGTGTTCCGTAGCCGCCTGTGCCGTGAACGTGTCCTTGTCGAATTTCTGCACGGGCTTGAGCCGGTACTTTGCACCGGTCATCCTTTGGTAGTCTTTTTCAATTTTGAATCTGGGCAAAAGGTTGCCGAAAATAATCGAAAGCGGCATCCCGATTAAAGGCCCGAACTTCGCAACGCTCTGGCGGAACTTCCTCGCCGATTTCATCTCCACAGCTACAGTCGATTCTTCCAGAAGCTCCGTATATTTGACAGCCGCCTCCTGCGGTTTTTCTGTTGTTGCACAGATGGCCTCAGCGGCCTTGACGCCGGATATAATCGCGTTGTGCAGCCCTTTTATCTTCAGCATATTTACAAACCCGGCGCTGTCGCCGAGTATCATGCAATTACCGATTCCAATCGCACTGGTCTTACTGTCTCTTGGTATCGCATAGTATCCGCCTTCGGGAATCATTTTCGCCCCGGCCTCTACAACCGTACCGCCGTCGATGAACCGTTTTACAAATCGATGCTGTTTGAACCGTACCAGCGCATCCTGCGGATTAAAATCACAATACTTCCAGTCGGCCCCTACAATCATTCCCACAGACAGGTGGTCTTTCAGCCCCGCGTAAACAATCCCGCCGCCGAACATGCCAGGCCCCAGTATAGGCGTCCAGATTGGATAGCCCATCGCGTGAACAACTCGGCCTTTCGTGAACCTCTCGTATTGGCCGGGATTGACCTTAATCAGCTCCTTGATACTTACCGAATAGAGCTGTTCCGACTGCCTGACAAGCGACGCCTTTTCCACCAGCTTCTCCGTAAGCAGACCGTCGCAGCCTTCGGCAAGAATCACAAAATCGGCCTTGATGACCTCGCCCGGTACATAATTCGGCTGTTTCTCTCCTTCCCTGTCCAGTCCCTGGTCAACTAATTTTACCGCCGTGACCTTCTCTTTGGTTTCGTCGAGTATGATGTCCGCCGCGGCGAAACCTGTAAGGATTTCAACACCGAGCTTTTGAGCGATACCGCCAAGCCATCGTGTCAATCGGCTTATAGATACCGAGTAATCACCGTCATGCACCATCTGCCCGATACCCAGGTGCAGCTTCCTGGCGAGCTTCATAAATATGGAAATATTGAACCCCAGATGTCTGCCCAGAAAGAACATCACGTCATCTTTGTCAATCTTGTTGCCAAGCACATCGGCCGCGTCTTCACTCTTTTCCCAATCCGGCACAACGTCATCGAGCAGTTGGCTAAGAGCTTCTACCTCCAGTACCGCCCCCGATAGACTATGGTTTCCCAGTGACGGACCTTTTTCTATAACACAGACCTCGATGTCCGGCCGGGCGGCTTTTAGTTTTATAGCCGCCGACAGTCCCCCCGGCCCGCCGCCGACTATCAAAACCGTTGTTTTTTCAAACTGTGATATGTCCTGTGCCATTAGCCTTTTTCCAGTGCTTCAACCAGTTGCGGTATCACCTCTTCCGCTGTTGCGACCATGTAATAGTCGCACTGCCTGAATATCGGCGCCGCCGGGTCGCTGTTAATCGCTACTATCGTCTCCGTGTTCGAAACGCCTATCATATGCTGAATCGCGCCGCTTATACCCACCGCGACATACAGCTTCGGCCCTATTGACGTTCCCGTCTGGCCGACCTGTGCAATTCGTTCGGCAAATCCCTGCTCAACCGCCGCGCGCGACGCGCCTTTCTCGACGGTTGTGTTTAATTTACTTTTCAGACTGCCGCACAGTATGCCGAGCAGCCTGTTATAGTTGTCCTGGTTCTGCATACCTTTGCCGCCGCTGACAACGACCTTGCTGTCGAGGTGCGCCTGGCCCGTGCCTTTTTCAGTTCGTATAATCTCCAGGCTCAAATCATCTTCCGTCAGCTCAGGCTTTTGTTCTATCACCTTGCCTTTTCGCGCCCTGTCCTCAGCCAGGCGTTTCATAACGCCAGGCCGCGCCGTCGCCATCTGGCAAATCGAGTTCTTCGTCACAATCGTTGCCATAACGTTGCCGCCCAGAGCCGGACGTGTCTGCATTAGAATCGCTATCTGCCCGAGCCGCGAACGGTCGCGAATCTCAAGCCCCGTACAGTCGGCCGTCAGTCCGCATTGACAGCGGTACGACACCATCGGCGCCAGCATCCTGCCCTGCGGCGTTGCCGCGAACAGCACGATTTGAGGTTTGTGTTTAAGTACGCACTCGGCTATCACCTTGCGATAAGCTGTCGGGTCGAATTGTTCGAGCAGCTTATGCTCGATAACGTACACATTGTCGGCCCCGGCCCAAATCAATTCCTGTGTCATGCTCTTCAGGCCCCGGCCCGCCAGCACAACGCCGACCTGCTTACCAAGACAGTCCGCCAAATGACGCGCCTTGCCGACAAGCTCGAACGTAGTCGGATGAACCAGGCCGTCACTGTGTTCAGCCGTCACCCATACGTCACCGTCATAACCGGCCTCTGTAATACTTAAACCGCTGAGCATATCTTCGAGCGACTTTTTATGTATCCGATTGCCGGATTCGCTGATGATTTTCTGCTTGAGATAATCGTCGATTTGCGATGGCGCAGAGACGCCTAATTGCCTTAGCTTTTCACACAAAAACGCGAAGTCATCCACGTCCTTACTCAGACCCTCGAAGTTTCTCTCAAAACTGCTGGGCCTTTTGCCGGGCAGAACATAGTCGGGGCCGGATTCGGTTGCTTCACTTCCCTGACCGTCGCTTTTGGCGAAGGATTCTTTGATGACCCTCGCCATGTCCGCTGCGCTGTCGATTTTTTGGCATTTTCGTGTGCTTTTGCCGGGCGGAAAGACCCGAATCACCGCTGTCCGCGACCCCGATGCCCCGATACTCGTCGCCTTTATGTCATCCGCTCCCCACGTGATAAGCTCTGTTCGATTGGCCAACCTGCTTCTGCCGAACGTGGCAAACAGCGGGTACTCGTGTTTAGCCACCGTAATAACCGCAGGCCTGTACCGCAGCGCCACAACCTCACTGCCTCCGCTTATAATCCTGTTGAACTCGAATCGGCCGTTTTCGAACCGGGCGTCGGTGACGTATGCAACACACGGCACTGCCAGTTCTTCGGCGACCTGTCCCGGCACCTGCGCCGTGTCACCGTCCACCGACTGCATACCGCTTATAACAAAGTAGTCCTTTTCGTTTTTGAATGTGTCTTTTGCAATTTTGCGTATCGCAAATGAAAGCGGATTTGCCGTTGCCCACGTATCTGCGCCGCCCAGCGCCCTGTCGGTAAGCAATACCGCCGCATCCGCGCACCGCGCCAGGCCGTATCGCAGCACCTCTTGTGCCATTGGCGGGCCCATAGTCAGGCAGATTATCTTTGCCGCCGAATCACCTGAGATTGTCCTCATGTGTTCCGCCATCGCCAGCGCCTGCGTATCCAGCTCGTTGATGACGCTGGCCAATCGGCTGCGCATCAGCGTTCCCGTGACTGGGTCGAATGCGTTATCCGTTATCTGGCTTACGTCAGGGACCTGCTTTACTAAGACTATGTAGTTGGCCATTGCTCTAATCTAATAACCCACAATCTGTACCTGCGTCGATGCCTCTATTATCGCCGCATTCTTACCGAATCATATACCAACCGTAAAGCTGTTTTTTTGACTTATTCTGCTGGTTGCATCGCCGTCAGCCCGTTCGAAATCC
The DNA here is from genome assembly GCA_964518825.1 of uncultured Pirellulales bacterium. Taxonomy (GTDB): domain Bacteria; phylum Planctomycetota; class Phycisphaerae; order Sedimentisphaerales; family Anaerobacaceae; genus JBBABK01. The sequence continues at coordinate 7,387 of CAZFHM010000015.1, read as the reverse complement.
GCCGAAATGCCCGAAAAACCATTTTTCTAAGGTCCAACCGAAGCCGTGAATCTGCTTTTTGGATATGATGAGGAATCTTTACCACGCCGCACCTGCCGATTTTACACTTGTTTTAACGCCGGAGTTGTTGTTAAATCCACGTTTTCGAGCCAGTCGTTGCTTTCGGTATTTTTTGTTTTTTTAAGGTTGACAGTATGGCAGATCTGAAAGCGTTGGCCGAGGCTGTAACAAAAGGCGACCAGAACACCGCCATCGAAATGACCAAAGCAGCCCTGGCCGAAGGTGTTGAAGTAAAAAAGATTCTGGACGAAGGCCTTATCGGCGGAATGAACATCATTGCCGAAAGATGGAAGAGGAACGACGTCTATATCCCCGAGGTCCTTATCGCAGCCCGCGCAATGAAAAGCGCAACCGAATTGCTTGAGCCCGAGCTTGTCAAGGCTGGTGTCGAGCCGGCCGGAAAGTGTATGATTGGAACGGTGCAGGGCGACCTTCACGACATCGGAAAGAACCTCGTCGTAATGATGCTGAAGGGCGCAGGTTTCGATGTTATTGATATCGGTGTTGACGCGGCTCCGGAAAAGTTTGTAGAGCAGGCAAAATCCGCAAAGCCACAGGTTGTGGGGATGAGTACGCTTTTGACCACCACAATGCCTGCTATGGAAAGGACCATCAAGGCTCTCAGGCAAGCCGGTATAAAGGCAAAGTTTATCATCGGAGGCGCTCCCGTGACCCAGGGCTATGCCGACAAAATCGGCGCCGACGGCTACTCGCCCGACGCCGCTTCGGCTGTGGACCTGGTTAAGAGCCTTGTCGCTTAGTAAAAAAAGCAGGCGTAAAAAAAAGAGCAAAAAACAGCACCTCTTCGTGCTGTTTTTCTTTGCTCGATTTTCTTAAAATAGACACTCGGTTTTGTGCAAAAGGGCGGTAATCGTCCGGTTTTGTCAAGCTCAGACTAAGCTATGAGAAAAATTACAAATCCCCATCTGGCTCAGTTACTGATGCAGTTGAGATTCACCTCGCCTAAAAAGAGGCACGAGTTTCTCCCTGCCGCCGAGCAGTTGCTGGACATCATCGAGCCCGACAAGCAATACCCGTTCGATTTTGTCTGTTTCAAAATCACCGGCTATCACCCCAAAGGCCTGCCGGAGGAATTGATTAAAGGCAGTGACCTCGCCGACGACCTCAGCATATTCCTCTGGAAGCTCAGCGGCCAGGTCGAAGACCACGCAGGCGAACAGGACGAGCAGATTTATACCATAGAGCAGTTGGCGCAGAAGCTCAACGTATCGACAAAAACAATCAGCCGGTGGCGCCGCCGGGGCCTTCACGCACGCAAATACACCTTCGCCGACGGCGGTAAACGACTGGCCGTATCACAGTCCAGTCTCGATAAATTCATAACCGAAAACCGTGACATGACGGATAAAGCTGCCGTTTATTCCCGCCTCGGCGGGGACCAGAGAGACGCGGTAATCGCCCAGGCAAAGAAACTTGCCGCGCAGGGTGATGTCACCCGCCAGGAGGCAATCGCACAAATCGCAGAGAGCATCGGCAGAGGTCGTGAGACCGTCAGGGCCATTATCGAGCAGTACGAACAGTCAGGCCGACGAAAAAAACTCTTCAGGAACTATCTAAAACCGCTCGATTCGGCAACTAAATCCGAAATCTACAAACTACATAAGCAGGGTATCAGTGCACCTGCTCTTGCTGAACGCTATAACCGCTCGCCCAGCGGCATATACCGAATCATAAAAAGCAAAAGAGCAAAGGAATTGCTCGCAGTCAAAATCGAATTTATCCCCAGTGACGAATTCCTCGCCGAAAACGCCGAGCAGATAATATTCGGCAAGCCGGTCAGTAAATTGCGCAGCCCCAGGCCGCAGCCGGACAAAAAAGAGCTGACCGTCAGCTCGATTAAAAAGTACCTCGAAAGCCTCAAGAGCATACCAAGGCTCACTCGTGACCGCGAAACCGACCTGTTCAGAAAATATAACTATCTCAAATTCCGCGCCTTCCAGGCACAGCAGCAATTACATCTCAATAGTGCCTCCGGCAGCCGGCTCAATTTCATCGAGAAATGTCTGCAGCACGCCGAGGCCGTCAAAAATACAATCATCGAGGCGAATCTTGCCCTGGTTGTCGGCATCGCCGGCAAACATACAACCACCGGCGCAACGCTGCGAGAGTTAATCAGCGAAGGCAATTTCTCCTTGATGCGGGCCGTGGAAAAATTCGACTACACTAGGGGATTTCGGCTTGCCACCTATGCCTCGTGGATTATCGCCAAGGATTTTGCACGCAAAGTGCCCGCCGACAGACGCCGTCTCGACAAAGGCGGCGCCGATACACTCGACAATATTCAGAAGGACCTTCGCCTGACCGAAGGCGTTGATTTCGGCGCTATCGAGCGTGCAAGGCACAGTCTTGTCCAGGTCATCAAAAATGAGCTCGACGAACGCGAGCAGCACGTAATCCTCCACCATTACGGCCTGACCGGCTCATCTATAATCAAACAAACCAAAACGCTCCAGGAAATAGGCGATGAGCTGAACTTATCACGGGAACGGGTCCGCCAGCTCGAGCTGACGGCTCTGCAAAAGCTTAAACAATCATTGAGCATCGAAGAATTCGAATTACTAACCGGCTAAAAAAGGGCGTGCCGGCTGAATCATTAAAATCGTTTTTATCTTTGCCGAAGTCCGGTGATTCTATTATAATTTTGCCGGAATAACGACCGTAATTCAGTTACGCAGTACGGAGGATAATCGAATGGACACAATAGGTTTCATCGGCGGCGGAAACATGGCCGAAGCACTCATCAAAGGCGTCATCGCGGCTAAGGTCTATCCTCCTGAGAATATCATAGTCAGTGACATAAGGCCCGAACGCCTCGAATTACTGAAAAAGCAATACAAAGTAAGAACAACCGCCGACAATGCGGAACTTGCCCGCTCGGTTGATATACTCGTGCTCAGTGTCAAGCCGCAGAATATGGCCGACGCACTTGAGAGCATCAAAGGCTCTGTTAATCCTGATACCCTTGTCATCTCAATCGCCGCCGGTATTAAAACCCAAATGATTGCCTCCGCATTGGATAATGTCGGCGTCGTTCGCGTAATGCCCAATACGCCCGCCCTCATCGGCCAGGGCGCCAGCGCCCTTTACGCTACGGACCGGGCAAAACCCATGCTCAGAAAAGCACAGAGCATCTTCGAAGCCGTCGGTGTCGTGGTTTTTGTTGACGACCAAGGCTTAATTGACGCAGTTACCGCCGTAAGCGGCTCAGGACCTGCGTATTTCTTTTTGCTGATGGAAGAGATGACAAAAGCCGCTGTCGAGCTTGGCCTGTCAGAGGATGTCGCAAAGAAACTTGTGCTCCAGACCGCTAAAGGTGCTTCATTACTGGCGGCCGAAAAGGACAAAGACGGTGAAACCCCTGCTCAGCTTCGCAAAAAAGTCACCAGCCCGGGCGGCACTACCGAAGCCGCCCTGAAGGTATTCGCTGACGGCGATTTCGGCCAGCTTGTTATAGCCGCGCTTGCCCGCGCCCGTGACAGGAGCAGAGAGCTTGCAAAGTAATTCGGTCACCGTAGATATCTTAGCGTTTGTGTAGGAAGTTGAAGTGATTAAGGTCGAGAACCTTAAAAAACGGTACGGAAAAACTGTTGCTCTGGACGGGGTAAGCTTCGAATTAGCAAAGGGGCAGACTTTCGGTTTATTAGGTCCCAATGGGGCCGGCAAAACGACTGCTATAAAATTGCTTTGCGGACTTCTCAAGCCCGACGAAGGTACTGTTATGCTTGACGGTAAGACCGACCCGACCTTGATTGATGTCCGCATGTCTTTGGGGATGGTCCCGCAGTCAATGGCGATTTATGAGGAGCTCTCGGCGTACGAAAACCTGCGGTTCTTCGGCAGAATGTACGGCCTCAGCGGACGGAAGTTAAAAGACAGAATTCAAAAATGCCTTGAAATTGCTGGACTTGCTAACCGAAGCAAAGAACGCTCTTGCAATTTTAGCGGAGGAATGAAACGCCGCCTTAATATGATCTGTTCTTTACTCCACGAACCGCCCGTTTTACTGCTCGATGAGCCGACGGTCGGCATTGACCCGCAGTCGCGCAATCTCATATTCGATACAATCGAGGATATGAAAAACCAGGGAAGAACAACAATATATACTACTCATTATATGGAAGAGGCACAGCGCCTTTGCGACAGGGTGGCGATTCTTGACCATGGGAAAATCATGGATATCGACAGCGTCGAGAATCTTATCGCAAAACACGGCGGCCCGTCTCATATCGAAGCCGAGCTTGCCGAAAAACTGACATCGCCTGAAAAAATTCGTCCTTTCATTGACGGCCAAAACCTTAATCTTGAAGATAAAACAGTAAGGTTCCAGACCACCAGGCCTATGGAAGCCCTGGCGAAACTTAATCACAGCGGTCTGCGATTCAGGTCACTGAAGGTTCAGACGGCCGACCTGGAAGATGTCTTTCTCAACCTGACCGGACGGAGGCTGCGAGACTGATGAAAAAGGTGATGTTTCTGGCTCTCAAAGATTTGCGGGTACTCTTTAGCAATAAGGGCAATATCTTCTTTGTTTTTGGATATCCGGCTTTGTTCGCGCTATTTTTCGGCGCGATATTTTCGGGCTCAGGAGGCCAACCTTCCGGCATGAAAATCGCAGTGGTGGACCAGGACAAATCAGAATTTTCTCAACTCTATATATCACAACTGGAATCTTACGAGGCCCTCCGCGTAGTACCGATGGAGCGCGACCAGGCCATAGATGGCGTCAGAAAAGGAAAATTCTTCGCCGCGGTGATTCTAAAGAATGGATTTGGTGATAAGCTCGATAGAATGTTTAACAACGAACAGTCCGCGATAGAAATAGCCTCGGACCCTTCGCGCAAAATGGAGAGCCAATACCTTCAGGGGCTGCTTGCCAAGGCCCGGTTTGAGGCAATGGCAAAAAAGTTCACCGACCGCAACTGGATGGCAGGCCAGGTCGAAGATTGGCGCAACGAAGTTAAAAGTGCAAATGATTTGGATTCTCAGCAGGCAAAACTTCTGCTCGGATTTTTTGATGCCTATGACGCGCTGCTGAAAGATGTTAATGATGAAAATTTTCAAATGGGATTCGATGGTGACATAATGAGCTTCGCTACAATGGATGTAAGCAGAGAACGAAAAGGGCCCGTCACATCGTTCCAGATTACTTTTCCGCAGGCCATGGTTTGGGGAATTCTCGGCTGTGCGGCAACTTTTGCAATTTCGATTGTCCAGGAACGCCGCAGAGGCACGTTCGAACGTCTGCGCCTCGGACCAATTGGACGCGCCCATATTCTCGCAGGCAAAGGATTGGCCTGCTTTATTACGTGTGCTTCCGTAGTATGTTTTCTTTTCATCGGGGCAAAGATAATATTCAAAATGCCGTTTCGCTCTCTGCCGCTGTTCATTTTGGCTGCAGCTTGTGTGATACTGTGTTTCGTTGGTCTTATGATGTTTATATGTACCTTGGGGCGTACCGAACAAAGCGCCGGCGGGGCAGGTTGGGCGATGTTTATGGTTATGGCTATGCTTGGCGGAGGTATGATCCCGCTGCTTTTCATGCCGTCATGGCTGAAGCCGTTTAGCAATATAAGTCCCGTGAAGTGGAGCATATTCGCCCTTGAAGGCGGAATCTGGCGCAACTTGACTTTTATAGAAATGCTCCGCCCGTTTGCTGTTCTCCTGGCTATTGGAACGGCCGCCTTTATATTCGGCGTAATGATGCTTGCCAGGCAGGACAAATAGCATTACCTCCTGCCTTTGGTCACTTGGCGTTGAAAATTGTGTTGCCGCTTATTCTATTATGATTGCCTCGACCGGACATTCATCCGCGGCCTGCTGAACCGCATCCTCGAATTCCGCAGGCACTTCATCGACCTTGACCTGTGCCATATCAGACCCCATTTCAAAAACGTCCGGGCACGTATCGACACAAAGCCCGCAACTCGTGCACGTATCCTCAATCCTGACCTTCATAATCGGCACCCCTGTTTAATTGTTAGCGATTGACTTGGCAGATATCATATCTTATTATGCCCTCTGACAGGTGTATTATTCAATATTCAATATTAAGTAGTCAATAAGAAAATTGTATTCACGGCCGGGTCCCAGACAGGCTGAGCCCGTGAACCTGGTCAGGCGGGGAACCGAGCAGCCATAAGCGGCAGTTTGGTCGTGCCTGGCAAACCCGGCCACCTTTTATCAAAGATAAGGGATTAAGGATAAAGGATAATTAGTCGCGGTACTATGAAAAATAATGACCTGAAAGCTCGGACAAAAGAATTTGCTCATGCTTGTGTGAAATTGGCATTGCAACTGCCGGATGTCCCTTTGGGTAGACATATTAGGTTTCAGTTAATAAAGTGTTCTTCTTCGGTAGCAGCTAACTATCGAGCTTCCTGTTTAGCACAATCTAAAGATGCCTTCGCGGCGAAAATTAGTATTGTTGTCGAAGAGGCCGATGAGTCGTGTTTTTGGCTTGAGTTTATTTTGGAAGAATCTTTACTGGAGGACAAAGACGTTAAGCCTTTGTTGGCTGAAGGGTACGAATTAACTTCTATATTTGTAAGCGCCAGAAAGAAAGTAAAAAATAGAACATCAGAGTTCCTTCGTGACATTGAAACCGAAGAAATTGTAAGTGAAGGAGTAAGCAAACTCAGCGACAGCTAAATTAATCCTTAATCCTTAATCAATAATCCTTAATCAATAATCCTTAACAGGAGTCAAAATATAACGTATGATATGTAAAAGGGCAGTTAGACAAAGCGACAGCTAAATTAATCCTTAATCAATAATCCTTAATCCTTTTAATAGCTACCGGCATAAATAACCGTCAGGAATTGATGATGTACACCGTTCTTGCAAGAAAATACCGTTCGCAAACCTTCGCCGACGTCATCGGCCAGGACCCGATTGCGCAGACACTCAGGAATGCGATAAAGACCAACCGCGTCGCACACGCGTATCTTTTCACAGGCACGCGCGGTGTGGGCAAGACAACCGTCGCCCGCATACTCGCAAAGGCACTCAACTGCCTCTCTGCCAAAGAGCCTACCGCCGAACCCTGTCTCAAATGCGAAAGCTGTCTTGCAGTCAACGTCGGCGATGATATTGATGTCATTGAAATCGACGGCGCCAGCAACAACGGCGTCGAAGAGGTTCGCAGGCTGCGCGAAAATGCGATATATCGACCGGCACGGGCAAGATTCAAAATCTATATCATTGACGAAGTACACATGCTAAGCACCAGCGCCTTCAACGCGCTTCTCAAAATACTCGAAGAGCCGCCGGGACATGTAAAATTCATCTTCGCAACCACCGAGCCGAA
>CAZFHM010000014.1:15490-21041 GCA_964518825.1 uncultured Pirellulales bacterium | reverse complement strand
AAAAACCCACGCCGACGATTGCGTTGGCGCCGAGCTTTTCGGCCTCTTCGACCATTCGGTCGATGGCCTGCTCACGGGACTCGGCCATCATCTTCGTATAATCGACTATCTCGCCGCCGACTATATTGCGAAGGCCAGCCATGATGTCCCTGCCGATGTGCCGGGCACGGATGGTGTTGCCCCTGACTAAGCCTATGTATTTTGTGATGGTCTTTCCCTGCATTGTATGGGTTGTCGAAAGCAGCATATCTTATCTCCTGACATCTTTATAACGGTCTTTTTTCCAGAAATACAGTCTTTCGCGCAGTATTGAAACGAACAGCACGGCCAGGCCGGCGATAAACGCCAAAATCACTATCTTGAGAATCACAGAAACAGTCGGGTCCTTGACTAATCCTTCAACCGCCCTGAAGCCGCCATAGATAATCAGCGCTATTCCGGCAATCGACATCAGGAGCCAGCCGATGCCTCGTTCGAAACGATTATAGACTCCGGACCAGTAATTCTCCCAGAGCACGTCTTCCGGCTCGGCGAGTTTTACCGAGTCGGTTACATTTTTGAGCTTCCTGAACTGCTCGAGTTCCGCTGCACAGTCTTTGCACGATTCGATATGTTTTTCGAACGTTTTTTTCTGTGCATCGTCGAGCTCATCGTCGAGATAACCCATCATAAGGTCTTTGTACTGGCTGCAAGTCATTCCAGCAGACCTCCTTTCCGGGGTTCCCCAAACGCCTTTTATTGCTTTTGGGGGCCCCTCTGACGCTCTAATATTTCTTTGAGATTTTTTCTTGCGTAATATAGTCTGCTTGTCACGGTCCCTTTGCTGCAGAAAAGCGCCTTGGCCATCTGCTCGTATGACATATTTCGAAAATGCCTCAGTATTATGATTTCACGGTGTTTTTCATCGAGCCGATTTATCGCCTGCCAGAGTCGCTTATGCGATTCCGCCTGCTCGACAGCCGCCGACGGTTCGACGCAATCATCGGCAAAGGCCGCTGCCCCATTTTCCGTCAGTTGCTCCAGCGAGCAGCTTTGGCGGACGCGGCGTTTGCGAAGGTGGCTGAAGCACAGGTTGCGAAGAATCTGATAGAACCACGGAAAGAACCCCCATTTGCTGTTTAAACTTGCGATATTATTATAGGCCCTGAAAAAGGCCTCCTGTGACAAATCGAGCGCGTCTTCACGATTACCCACGAGCCCCAACGCAATAAAATAAGCGTCTTTCATATACTTTCGGACGATTGCCTCGTACGCCTGCCGCGAACCACTCCGACAGCGTTCTATCAGTGCCTCCTCCTGCCCTGTACCGCTCTGGTGCAGGGCCTGCTCGCAACCGCCCTTCACTTTTCGAATCTCCTTTTTGAGCCGGGCCTTTCAGTAGTCCGGTCCACAGGTATATAGACTCGTGTTACAGCTGATTTCTTCAAAAAATCTTACCGGCCGGCGTCAAATACACAAGAATAAAAACAGCCCGGTCAGCCGCCGGGCCTTTTGCCTTTACAATGGCACAGAAGCCTGCTACAATCCGTCTGCATATGGCTGGTAAAATAATAATCGATACAGAGCGATGTAAAGGCTGCGGTCTGTGTATAGTTGTCTGCCCGAAGAAGAACATTCACGTCAGCGAGCAGTCGAACAGGAACGGCTATTTCCCCGCCCAATGCGGCGATGGTGACTGTACAGGCTGCGCGATGTGCGCGATTATATGTCCCGAAGCGGTTATTGAAGTATTTGCTGATAACGATTCCGTTGAGATAAAAGAGACCGGCCGAAAGAGCCGTAAAGCTCCCCTGCCAAAGGAGGATGCGAAGAAACTGACTGTGAAATAACCTGGCCCGATGGGGAAATGATACAGCCAACACAAGCCCAAAAAGAACGGATTCTGATGTGCGGCAACGAGGCGATGGCCGAGGCCGCCATTATCGCCGGATGTGACGCCTATTTCGGCTATCCCATTACTCCGCAGAACGAAGTCACTGCGTACATGGCCCGGCGGATGTCCGAAGAAGGCAGGGTATTCGTGCAGTGCGAGAGTGAGCTTGCCGCGATAAATATGGTCTTCGGCGCCGCAGCTACCGGCAAACGCGCAATGACCAGCTCCTCCAGTCCGGGTATCAGCCTTATGCAGGAAGGTATCAGCTACCTGGCAGGCGCCCAGCTTCCTTCTGTTATCGTAAATATAATGCGCGGCGGGCCGGGTCTTGGTAATATCGCACCATCGCAGGGCGATTATTTTCAGGCTACTCGCGGCGGGGGGCACGGCGATTATCGAACGATTGTACTGGCGCCTTCGTCGGTGCAGGAGTTTGCGGATATTATGTCACTGGCGTTCGATTTGGCGGATATATACCGAAACCCGGTATTGGTTCTGGCGGACGGGATATTGGGTCAGATGATTGAGCCGGTGGTGCTGGATAAAAAGCCCGGACGGAAACTTCCGGCCAAGGACTGGGCACTTACCGGCGCAAAAAACAGAAAGCAAAACATTGTAAGGTCACTATGGTTGAAGGAAGGTGCGCTGGAGGAACTCAATTACGAGTTAGAGAGAAAATACAAACAAGTCGAAGAAAACGAGGTTCTCTGTGAGCAGTACGAGGTTGACAACGCTGAAATTGTGGTCGTAGCTTACGGAGTTGCCGCGCGCATCGTCCGCTCGGCAGTTGACAAGGCAAGGCAGCAGGGGATTAAGGTCGGCTGGTTCAGGCCCATCACCCTCTGGCCTTTCCCGCATGAGAAGATAAGTGCAGCGGCCGAACAGTTGCGTGTATTTCTTACGGTGGAGATGAGCCTCGGCCAGATGGTCGAAGACGTCAAACTTGCGGTCGCCGGCAAGTGTCCTGTTATGTTCTACGGCAGGGCAGGCGGCGGCGTGCCGACCGTCGAGCAGGTGCTCGAACGAATCGCGCAATTGTGGACACACACAGAAAAGCTGAAATGAAAACGGTTTTCAAAAGAACTAAGACATACAAGGATGTTCCGACGCATTATTGTCCCGGATGCGGCCACGGTATCGCACATCGTCTCGTGGCAGAAGCGATAGACGAACTCGATATTCGCGAAAGGACTATCGGTATCGCTCCGGTCGGCTGTGCTGTGCTGGCCTATGACTATCTTGACGTCGATATGGTCGAAGTCGCCCACGGCAGGGCGCCGGCTGTGGCAACCGGAATGAAAAGAACGAATCCCGACAAGATAATTTTCTCATACCAGGGCGACGGCGACCTTGCCGCCATCGGAACGGGTGAGATTATGCATGCCGCTCACCGGGGCGAAAGAATTACGGTAATATTCATAAACAACGCAATCTTCGGGATGACCGGCGGACAGATGGCGCCGACGACGCTAATCGGGCAGATTACAGCGACGACGCCGCAGGGCAGGGAAGTTGCATCAACGGGCTATCCGCTGCAGATTTGCGAGTTGTTGTCGATACTTCCCGGTGCAATATATCTCGAGCGCTGCGGGCTGCACAAGCCCGGACAAATCCGAAAGGCCAAACAGGCGGTGCGGCACGCCTTCGAATTGCAGGTAAATAACGCGCCGGGCCTTTCGCTGGTCGAACTGCTCTCGCCCTGCCCGACCGGCTGGAGGGTTTCACCGCCCGATGCGCTTAAATGGATAGAAGATGAAATGATAGGGGTTTTCCCGCTCGGATGTTTTAAAGATTATCAGCCTAAGGATTAAAGCTGGCAATAATGCAGGCGACAAAAACCGACATTTATGAAGAAGTCATCATCGCCGGTTTCGGCGGTCAGGGCATCATACTGGCCGGCAAATTGCTTGCCCAGGCCGCTATGCTGTCGGGTATGGAGACAACATATATGCCCAGCTATGGGGCCGAGATGCGGGGCGGCACGGCGAACAGTATGATTGTCATCGCTCAAAATCCTGTGGCTTCACCGATGGTGACAAAGCCGACGTCATTGATTGTAATGAACAAGGCCTCGGCCAACAAATTCGCACCCCGTGTCAAAGCCAACGGCCTGATGGTGTATAACAGTTCGCTAATCGACGAGCCCGGGCAGATAGACGCCTCGGTTGATGCACTTGCCGTGCCCGCCGACGATATAGCAGTCGAATTAGGCAATCTGAAAATAGCCAACATGGTTATGCTCGGTGCATATCTTGCGAAGAGGGACCTGCTTGCAGTAGACCAGGCGGCGAAAGCCCTGCCGTATGTTCTTGCTGAACGTTATCATAAAACGCTGCCGATAAATATAGAAGCACTGCACCGAGGCGCGGAACTGGCAAAGAACCCCCGGTAAAACCGGGGGCTAAATAAATTTTGATATGAGAACGGAATCTCTAAAGACCGACCCGGCTGCGACAAGCTCCGCCGCGGCAAGCCGTCTGACAAGGCTTTTTGCCCGCAGGCCGCTCAATTTCACGCTCCGAATGGCCCCGATGATTGACATAATCTTTTTGCTTTTGATTTTCTTTCTTGTTTGTGCAAAGTGGCGGCCTCAGGAGCAGTTTCTGCCCCTGCGGCTACCTACAGCAGGCGCAGCTGAGATATCGCTGGTCAGCTCCGAGCCGCTTGTAATCCAGATAACTGCACAAAGCCGCGGCTGCGACGTCCGAATCGGACAATTAACCAATGTCCAAATCAGACAGGACCATGTAGAACAGGACCTGGCTGGACTTATCGAGCAATTGCAAAATTCCCTCACGGCTCAAAACAGGTTCGCATCGGACCCGGTTGAAATCATCTGCGAGCCGGACGTCAAATGGGATTATTTTGCAAAGATTTACAACGTACTTTACGGTGTCGGCCTGACTGATATTACCTTCTGTCTTACGGAGTCGCCGTGATATGCTCCGTGTGTTGTTGACACTGCTTTTTTCATTCTCAGCGTTGATTGCGAATTGCTTTGCAGTTGAAAATCCGCCAACGGCCGAGGATGTAAACACCCTGGCCGAATTTGCCAAACTGACCGCCAACGGCTTCTTTCAGCACACCTTTGAAGTCCGAATGCGTTATGAATTTGCGGGGCGTTTTTTTTCGGAAGGAGACCGCCTGGCCTTATACGGTTCGGCTCACAACAGCTCCCTGCAACTGGCCGAGCTCATCGTTAAGTTCGAAGATATCATCCGCCAAATCGAACAGCATAAAGGCAAAGACTGGGACCAGCGATTCGGCCGAACCGGCCTGTACGAAGAGGCTCGCGGCAATCTGTTCAGCATCAGAGTAAGTAAATTCGGAATCGACTACTACGCCGCCCTGGCTGCTGCTGATAAAGATGTTAACGCGTCCGCTAAAAAGTTGTTGAAGCAAATAGATTCATTTAATGAAGCGGGGAATTCTTTCTATCTGCAACTGGTAAAAGGCAGGACGCTTGCCCTGTTAGCCAAAACCGAGCCAGACTATAAGCCGGCGGCCGAAAGGGTTTTCAGTGAGCTGCGTGAAAGGTCCGACCCGGCTACCCCGACAAGTCGGGGCTGCGCCGAGGCAGGCACCAGCCGGCAACTGGCATTTATGGCGTCTATCGAACAGCTTCGGCTGGAATCGGCCAAGAAATATGTAGAAGCGGAACGATTAGCTCGCGACCTC
>CAZFHM010000014.1:15146-15480 GCA_964518825.1 uncultured Pirellulales bacterium | reverse complement strand
GCTCACCGACGACCTTGAAGTCATCCTGCCGATTGCCTTTCTGCAGAGAAGACTCGGCCTTGTCGATACCTACAACGACCTGCTGCAATCAAATCCAGCCGTCCGAACCGTTGCCGCAGGAATGGTGCTTGCCTGGCTTGAATCCGGTAATGCACCTGCCAATCCTCTCGACGGTGCTCTTGCCGCCGAAGCAACACTGCGGGATGACCCCAAAAAACACAAAGAATTACTTTTAAAACTTGCCCGGGAGAATACTTCCGCCAGTTCTGTGATAGATTACGCAGCAGCAGTGACCCTCGCCGACAGCAACGAGTCGGATGCCGTTTATCTTCTG
>CAZFHM010000014.1:0-15136 GCA_964518825.1 uncultured Pirellulales bacterium | reverse complement strand
CTGATAAGGGCAGGCGAAGTCCTCGATGCCCAATCCGCCGAGGTTCTTGGGCTGACCGGCAAACAAATTGCCACGCACGCCGCAAAACTTGCCTACAGAGTCTTCGTCAGGGAACCGAACCAATGTGAATTAACAACTGAAGCCTTCGAGAATTACTTTGACCTTGCCGGTGAATCGCCCGACCCCAATCTCCAGTACATTTATACCCAGGTACTGGTCCTGTGCGGGCAGTACCGCCAGGCCGTTGATATGCTAAGGGAAATTCCTCCATCAGCTGAGGAGCTTTATCCCAAAGCCCAGCTCGATTTAATGAGCGCAGAAATGGCTTCGGGGCCGCGTCGTTCGATTTTTGACCGTACCCAGTACGCCCGGCAGTTTTCAAAGTATCTGCGCAATACCGACGACTGCATTTATCTCGAGCAGGCGACAATACTTCTTAAGGGCTGTCTCGAAGAGATTGAAATTCTTGAAACTGACCGGCTGACTTATCTTGATACTGTGAAATATTCGAAAAAAATTGCCGCATTTCTCTATAGCTGTTCAGCCGACTGCAAACGCGCCTCTATGCTTGCAGAGTTCTCCGCCCTTGACCCCAATATGACCGACAAAGAATTAATCGATGTCAACGAAATTCTAAGTGCCGCCGACTGTGACGACGGCCTCGATGCGCTTCGCGCGCAGGCAAGGCTGAACCGGCGAAAAGGTGATTTTGCCGAGGCCGCACATCTATGGGCCCGAATTGCGCAACTAAATGAAACCATCGAACAGAACCGGCGCTCCTGGCAGTGGTGGCGGGCTAAATACTACCAGCTCGAATGCGCCGCTAAGGCAGGTAATGATAAAGCTGAGATTGCCCATGCCGTTGACGTCCTGCGAGCTACTTATAAAGATGTTCCCGGCCCCTGGTCGGCGAAACTGGAATCGCTGGCGCGGGATTGCATTCGATAGCTCTTTTTACAAAGGCCTTGCCCGGCCTTGCAATTGGCGTTAAAATAACGGTGAGGATAATATTTATACCGGACGGTAATTATGGCCAAGAACTCGAATACGACTAAGAGCAAAGCGATTTGCAGTTTTTGCGGCAGGGCGTCCACCCCGTCGGATACCTTTATAGAAGGGCCGAACAAGGTCTATATCTGCCCGGACTGCGTGGACCTGTGCCACAACATAATCACGCAGAACCGCAAAAGGTTGAGCCATCCCAGGATGACCCGCGACGAAATGCCCAAGCCTCGCCAGATAAAGGAGTATCTCGACCAGTACGTCATCGGGCAGGACCACGCGAAAAAATATCTCGCCGTCGCCGTGCACAATCACTACAAGCGTTTGATGCACACCGACTCCGAGGACAGGGAAATTGAGCTTGATAAATCCAACGTCCTGCTCATAGGTCCGACCGGTTCAGGCAAGACCCTTCTTGCCCGCACCCTTGCTACCTTCCTTGAGGTGCCCTTTGCCATCTGCGACGCGACGACCGTCACCGAGGCCGGCTACGTCGGTGAAGACGTAGAGAATTTCCTGCTTCGGCTGATTCAGGCGGCGGATTTCGATATCGAAGCGGCACAGCGGGGAATCGTCTATATCGACGAGATAGATAAAATCGGAAAGACAAGCCAGAATGTGTCCATCACCCGCGACGTTTCCGGTGAAGGCGTTCAGCAGGCCCTGCTCAAGATGCTCGAAGGCACCATCGCCAACGTCCCGCCGCAGGGCGGCAGGAAACATCCGGAACAGTCATATCTGCAAATCGATACATCTCATATACTGTTCATCTGCGGCGGCACCTTCGTCGGGCTCGATAATATCGTCAAGAAACGCCTCGGCAAAAAAATGATAGGCTTCGGCTCCGAGCTGTCACGCGCGACGGACGACAAAAGCGAATACAGTGACATCATAAGCCAGGTCATCCCTGAAGACATAATCGAATACGGCATGATACCGGAAATGGTCGGCAGGCTGCCGGTCATCGCAGCATTGCAGGCGCTGGATGAAATCGCTCTTATCGACATTCTCACCAAACCGAAGAACGCCCTGATAAGACAGTACCAGCGGTTCTTTGAGATGGAAGATGCCGAACTCGAATTTACCGACCAGGCCCTGCGGGCCCTGGCCCGCAAGGCCCTTAAGCGCGACACGGGAGCCCGCGCGCTGCGGGCAATTACCGAAGAGTTGATGGTGGACCTGATGTACCAGCTGCCTGATAAGCCCAAGGGTGCGAAGTACGTTATCGCCAAAGAAACCGTCGAAGGCAAAGCCGACCTCTTCAGCACCGGCGAAGAAAAGAAAAAAGAATCGGCTTAGCAAACCACCCCAATCGTTCAGTCTTTATCCCGACTTGTCTCGGCGGAGCCCCGACTTGTCGGTGTAGCCGGACTCGTCTGGGCCAGCGTTGCCAGCTGCAGACTGCTCGCAGAGCTGGCTGCCGCCGCCGCGAGGGCGTATTGGGCATCCGCGTAGCTGATGTTCTTGTCGATGCGCAGGACTACTACCCGCTCGTCTTCGGACAAATTCCGCAGATGCTCATCCAGGGACATCTGCACCATTCGCACCAGCTCAGCTTTGCCTGCGGCTTCTATTTTTTCGGTGCCTACTGAAAGGCTTACCCGGCCCTGGTCCGTCCCGGTCATGGTAATCGTCGCAGGCCAGGGTCGATTTTCATCGATACTCTCGGCAAAACTACAGTCCGCGGGCAACTGTACCTGCGAGCCTTCCGTCCCGATAAACTGAAACACCACAACGAAGAAAACAATCAGCAGAAAAACAAC
The DNA here is from genome assembly GCA_964518825.1 of uncultured Pirellulales bacterium. Taxonomy (GTDB): domain Bacteria; phylum Planctomycetota; class Phycisphaerae; order Sedimentisphaerales; family Anaerobacaceae; genus JBBABK01. The sequence continues at coordinate 12,371 of CAZFHM010000014.1, read as the reverse complement.
GTCAATAACCGGCGTCATATTGAATGACAACCCTTCGCACCTGAATCGCTCGGTAATCCTGAGGAACATTGTTTTTTTCTTTCTCTACTGCCTGGTGGTTTTTACGCCGGCCGCTTTGGATGATTTGTCTTGTAAAGGTACTATCGGAACCCTGCTGAAGTTAATTGCCTCGGCTGGGGCTTGTCCTGCAGCCGTATCTTTCATCACCTCGCGCAGCAGAGGCATGACTGCTTCGCTTTGTGTTACCGCCTCGCCGACCAGCACCTCGATGCGATTTCTGAAAATTCCGTGCAGCGCCAGCGCCGGTATCGCAATAAAGAGTCCCCAGAACGTCGTCACCAGGGCCACGCCAATGCCGTCGGCCAACTGGGCCGGCTGGGGCTGACCGCCCGCCGCAACGATGGCGTTGAAAAGTTTAATCATTCCGAAGACCGTGCCGAACAAGCCGACCATCGGCGAGACCCCGCCAATCAGGCTCAGCCATTCGATTCTGCGAAGCAGCTTTGCCGCCTGGTCCTGAAGTGACTCCTGTATAACACTTCGCATTCGAAACCAGTCACCTTTGCCCTTATCGAGCGCCTCGCGCAAAGCGACACTCACCATGTCTCTGCTTTCGGCAAGTGCCTGATGTAATTGATTGCTGTTGAAAGTATCGATTTTGCTTTTCAATTGCCCGGACGTGCCGTTGCCGATGAGGTTTTTTTTGTTTATTGTCAGTGCGTGCTCGACCGCCAGATAGACGGTAATCAGTGACATCGGGAACAGCACGAACCATACCACGGGTCCGCCCGCAATAAAAAACTGCTCGAAAAAATTCTGTCGTTGTCCCGCTGCAATCCTAACCGAATCAATACCGCCGGCAGCGATAATTGCCGCAACGACCACGACCAACGCCGCCAGCAGCACAAACGCCCTGATTAAATTATTTCTCTTCATAATCCCTCGAACCGCCTTTATAACCTGCTTCGTTGATACCCACAAACTGCCCTCCGCTGAGGGCGGCAATACTTTCCAATAATCGCCGGTCGCTTTCACTCGGCCAGAAGCCGATAGTATTGATTATACAGCCGGCCAGGTACGTTTGTCGCAGGTTGATAATATTTTGTCTGAATCGGTAAACGTCACCCGTGGAAAGCTCGAAGCCGTCCGTCAGGAACAGTATCACTTCCGGCCCGGCCCCATCGTCGTTGCGCAGCCTGACGGCGCCGGCGAACCCTGCCAGGGCATTAGTTTGTCCTGCTGCGTCGATTGATTTGACATACGCCAGCGCCTCGGCCTTGCTCTGCCTTGAGGCCCGCACAAGTCTGCCGGCCGCGAGCTGCGTCACCTTGTCGTCGCCGAAAAAGATTATGCCGAAATACTGGTCCGGCCGCAGGGCTAATATCGACCGCGACAGCTCGTCCTTCACCTGTCCCAGTAAACCTTTCATACTGCCGGAGCAGTCCACCAGATAGCAGAGGCGTTTGCACCTGGCGCCGCTTGAGAAAAATTTTACTTCCTGCGGTGCGGAATCTTGCTGCGACCATGCAATGTCGGTGTAGCTGCTCGATGTTAGAAGTATAGGCTCATTATCAGCAGCACGGACTTTTGATGCAGGAGCTTCGCCTTGAATCGGCAAATTCGGTTTTCGCGGGATGAAATGCGCATCTATACCGTGTTTTATATTAGGCTTCGGGACCAGGGGGCAGCTTTGCGTGATACTCCTGACCCTCGCAAGGCGGGCTTGTTCCGACTGATTTGCCGTCAATGGGGTAGATTCGGGGTAGAGCCTGGCGGCAGCTAAAACCGAAAGGACCACTACATGAAATACAACCGAAGCGACCGCCGCCCACAGCCTGTATCGTCCATGACCCAACTGCAAAACCCTCCGATGGTTTCGAAAGTTACAACAACACGTCTAATCCACCACTACAACCTTCGACTCACCCTGCATGACCAAATCGTAAACCAGTATCGCATCTCCGTTATACAGCCGGATACACCCTCGCGATTTAGCCACGCCGATTTCGTGCGGGTCTTTAGTGCCGTGAATGGCAAAACCCGTCCTGCCTTTTGCCGCACCTTCCAGCCCATCCAGGCTAATCCAGCGTGAGCCGAGCGGATAATTCGGGTCGTCCGGCTCGTAGGTCTTGCCCGTATCCGGGTCGGTCCACCTCGGCTTTATAAGTTTTCCGCCCGACCTGACTATCCACAGCCCGGTCGGCGTTTCGTATCCTGGTTTGCCCAGCCCAACGGGAAAACTCCTGACAAACGTATCCTGCAGGTACAGGTCCATCGTAAAACTCGAACGGCACACCCTGGCGTTAAAGGGGCCGTTAATAACTTTGATGCTCTGGTCCGCCTGCAGCGCTTCCGGGCTTGGTATGCCGTTTATCCGCTGCAGTATCTGCCACGGGACCTTATATTTGTTGCCGATTGTCGAAAGCAAATCGCCGCTCTGTACCTTGTATATCCCGCAAAGCGTATCATTCGGGTAGGCCGTTTTGCTGAACAGCCACTTATCAGCCAGCTTTGAAAGTTCCTGCTTGACGGCATTGCGCTGCCGGTCGCTGATGGGTTTGCCCAGCAGCTCGTTTAGCATCTCTCTGGCCTTGATAACTTCAATCGGCCTGGCGTTGAGCAGGCGCATCGCCTCGGCGATAACTATCGCCGCCTGGGCGTCGGCCCCGATGCTCGTTTCGACAACTTTTTCTACCGGCGTTTTTTCGGCTATGGTACTATCCGTCATGACGGGCGGCGGTTCGACCCGGGCTGCTTCTAATTCAATATTTTCCGGCGGTTCAATTTCGTCCGGCTTTTCCGCAGTCGCTTCCATCGGCGGCTCCTCGTTCAAATCAAGCGGCATAGAGAAACGGGCCGGTTGTTCGACGGGCTCTTCGACCACCGGCGCAGCTGCTATAGGTGTCGGCTGTTCCGATTGCGGCTGCTGTGCCTGGGCGGACTGCTTTTGTTCGGAAAGACTATAGAGGGTAATAATTGCAATTAGTATGATAGCGGCCGCCGCACCGGCGAAATATATCCGCCTCAAATACCGCGTCCGCGGCGTGACATACGTCCTTGATGGGTATCGAGCCATCCTGAAATCCTTTCCGGTTACGGCTCGGCTCTTTTATTTGTTGCGTTCACCTTATTAGCGCCTTCGCCGAGACGAGTTCGCTACGATTTGGCCGAGTTAAAGTATATTACCGTCTCGTCGGTCACCAGCATATCGACCGGTACGTCATGCTGTATCACCATTATCTTGTCAACCACCTGTTCTGTAAAGGCAAGTCCGCACCGGACTGCCTTGAGCCCGTCATTCGAAAAAAACCTGTCGTAATACGAACTGCCCCTGCCAAGCCGGTTGCCCGATTTATCGAACCCCAATCCCGGCGTAATGACCATCTCAATCTCTTCGAACGGTACGGGAGCGCCCCTGACCGGGTTCCGCAGGCCTGCGACCTCGGTCGAAAAGCCGGTCTCGAGCGTCTTGATTTCGACCGGAATCATATGCCTTTGCTGCCATGAGATTTTCGGAGCGGCGACGGTTTTCCCTTTCTGCCAGGCGTATAAAATTATTTCAGCGGTATCAACCTCGTGCGGCAGCGAAAGATAGGTCATTATCGTACCGGCCTTTGCAAACTGCTCTGTTTGTATGAGATTCTGGCAAACCTTTCTACTTCTTGTGCATCTGTCTTCGGGGCTCATATCGAGGAGCACCTCGCGGAAATGCTGTCGCAGCTGCGTTTTGTCCATTTACCCGTCCTTACCCAAGCTACCCTTATTGTTATCTTTTATCAGGTGCTGGAGCTTTTGTAAATACTCACTTATGTTTTTTTCGTACCCCCGGCTGCTCGGCCTGTAGTATTTTTTCCTTACTTCTTCCGGTAAATACTCTTGCGCCACAAAACCACCTTCGTAATCATGGGGATATTTGTACTCCTGGCCGAACCCCATCTTTTTTGCCGCTGCGTAGTGAGCGTCTTTTAAATGCTTCGGCACCGCCGCGGTCTTTTTCTCTTTGACGTCTGAGACCGCCCGCCACACCGCCGCCGCTGAGGCGTTCGACTTCGGCGCACAGGCCGTGTAAATTGCCGCCTGGGCCAGTGGAAGCTGCGCTTCGGGAAAACCCACAAATTCCGATACCTGCACCGCCGCCGCGGCCAGTACCGTTGCCATCGGGTCGGCGTTACCTACGTCCTCAGCGGCACAAACGACAATCCGCCGTGCTATAAACCGCGGGTCCTCACCGCCGGCTATCATCCGGGCCAGCCAATACACCGTCGCATCCGGGTTGCTGCCCCGCATACTCTTTTGGAATGCACTTGCCAAATCATAATGAGTATCACCCGTCCCGTCGTATTCGATGCTCTTTTGCTGAATCGACTCTTTGGCAACTTCGAGGTCAAACGTAACCTTGCCTTTTTGTTTGCCCTGTGCCATCTGGGACAAAACGCCTATTTCCAGTGCCGTCAGCGCCCTGCGCGCATCACCGTCACCCATAACCGCCAGGTATTTCAAGGCTTTCTCATCAGCCTGTACTTTGCTCTTGCCCAATCCCCGCGCGCAGTCACTTATCGCGCGCTCAAGCAGCTTAACAACATCATCTATACCCAACGGCTCGAAACGAAAGACGGTGCTCCTGCTGATAAGCGGGGAGTTCACCGCAAAATATGGATTCTCCGTCGTAGCACCTATCATAATCACGACACCCGACTCCACGTCATCGAGCAGAACATCCTGCTGGGCCCTGTTGAAGCGGTGAATCTCGTCGATGAACAGAACCGTTTTTGTTCCACTTGTCACCAATCTGTCTTTGGCCGCGGCAATAACCTCGCGAATATCTTTCACTGTAGCCGCAGGCGCACTTGTATAGTGAAATTTCGCTTGTGTGTAATTGGCTATGACCATTGCCAGGGACGTCTTACCGCTACCCGGCGGGCCGTAGAATATCAGGCTGCTCAGCCTGTCCGCCTCTAACATTCGCCGCAGCAGCTTGTCTTTGCCGAGGAAATGTTCCTGGCCGAGGAACTCGTCCAGATTTACCGGCCGCATCCGCACTGCCAACGGCGCCGCCGCATCGAGTCTCGCCTGCTCGGCACCCGAGAAGAGCGTACTATTTTTGCCGTTCGATTTCATAAAGGAACAATTATACCTTAGGTGCCCCCAAACGCGAAACATCGCGTTTGGGGAACCCCTTACCCTGACCTGTCAAGAATAGGATTAGTCCCTATTTTTCTGCACGCGCGACCACAAACTGGGCCGTATCGACCAGGGCCGTCTTTGCTGCACAGTCCGGCAGTGCTCCCAGTGATTCTATCGCCCGGTTAACGTATTGCCGCACGCAAGCCCTCGAGTAGTCGACACTGCCGTTATCAGTCAGTATCTCTGCAAGCTCATCTTTTGCTTTTGGCTTACTGCTGCCGGCAAGGCTGATTATTTCCTTTCGCCGGCTGTCATCGACGCCGCCGAGCAGGTGTATCAAAGGCAGCGTCGGCTTGGTCTCGACAAAGTCCGTACCTAACGTCTTGCCCGCCTTTTCTTCATCACCTACGATGTCGAGCACGTCATCGGCAATCTGAAACGCGATACCGAGATTTAACCCGTAATCACCGAGCTTCTGTGTCGTATCCGCGTCTGCACCGCCGAGTTTAGCTCCAATCCGGCAGCAGCTCCTGAAAATTTCCGCCGACTTGTCGGCTATAATCTCGATGTATTGCTCCTGAGTTAGCCGCCAGTTTTGCTTCTGAAGATTCTGATTCAATTCTCCCTGGCAGGTCCTGCCCGCCGCTGCCGCAATCGCTCCTGCTACGTCGCTATGCAGCCGGGCCGACATGCTGAAGACCTTGCTCAAAAGAAAATCACCCAGCAGCACCGCCGATTCATTCCCGTACAACCTGTTCAGTGCCTGCTGTCCCCGCCGCTTTTCAGCCTCGTCGATAACGTCATCGTGCAGCAGCGTCGCCTCGTGGATAATCTCGAAAACGGCAGCGACCTTGATATGTTCCTCGACAATCTTTCCGCCGCACAGGCCGCTCAGCAGCACCAGTCCCGGCCGGAGCATCTTGCCCGACTGCGAACGAATATGCACGATGAGCCTTTCAATGCCCGCGGTCTGCGGGTGTCCGCAGAGCTGTTCGGAAATCACCTTCTGGACGTTCAGCAGGTACTCTTCGATGATTGAGAATGGTTCTATCACCCGGTAAGGCCCATTGGCTGAGATTTGCGACCGCTTCGCCGATTCCATCAAATACCGCGGATAAGTAAAATTCTAATATCTAAACTCGAAATCCTAAACAAATTTTAATGACCAAATCTTCCAAATCCCCAAATGGTGGTTTCGGACATTTGAATTTTTGGATTTTGAAATTGTTTAGAAATTAGGATTTAGGATTTTAAATTTTTTCTTTCCTGTTCAAAGGTTTTGAATACTTGAATTTCAGGTATTGCGAAACAGAGCACCGAACCCTATCGAGAGTGGGCGTACTCGAAGAACTTCTTTCGCAGCAGCTTTGTGATTGGACCGGGCCTGCCGTCACCGATTTTCCTGCCGTCAATCTCGACGACCCCGATGACTTCCGCCGCAGTTCCCGTCAAAAACAGCTCATCACTTATATAAAGGTCGAACCTCGTCAGGTTCGTCTCGACCACCCTGATTTTTTCCTTTTTCGCAAGTTTCATCACGACGCTGCGGGTGACACCTTCGAGGCCGCCGGCTTCTGTGGGCGGACTGAAAACGGCGCCGTCTCTGACCATAAAAACATTGTCGCCCGTCGCCTCGGCAACATATCCCATATGATTGTACATAATCGCTTCGGGTACGTTGTTGTCCAGGGCCTCAATCTTCGCCAATATGTTGTTCAGGTAGTTCAGGCTCTTTATCTGCGGCGGTATCGCCAGGGGGTGATTGCGAACCGTAGTGGCGCTGATTATCTTCATACCCGTTTCATAAAGCTCTTCCGGATAAAGCTGAATGTTGTCGGCGATTATATAGATGCTCGCATTTTCACAGATAAAGGGATTCAAACCGAGTGTACCTATACCGCGCGTAGTCACCAGGCGGACGTACCCGTTGACAATTCCATTGGCCGCGACCGTCTCCAGGACGGCCTCGGTCATCTTCTTCTTCGTAAGGGCTATCTCAAGCCGGATGCCCAGTGCCGAATCATATAGCCTGTCTATATGAGCCGCCAGTTCGAACACCTTGCCGTTATAAACACGGATGCCCTCGAACACGCCGTCTCCGTAGAGCACGCCGTGGTCGAAAACGCTTATCTTAGCGTCTGCCTCGTCAACCAGCTTACCATTGAGCCAAACCTTCAGACTCATATAAATCTCCAAAAAATTCGGACCGGCTCGCGGCCTTTATTCTATTTATCCTGCCTGATTACTCCGTCGGCCAATCGGATAATCCGTTTTGCCCGGGCTGCTATCCGGTCATCATGCGTTACCATTACAATAGTCTGCCCGGTCCCGTTCAACCGTTCCAGAACCTTCAGGATACCATTTCCTGTCTCTGAGTCAAGGTTTCCCGTCGGCTCATCAGCCAGCAAAATCTCCGGCTCGTTCATCAGGGCTCTGGCTATCGCCACCCGCTGGCGCTCACCGCCGCTGAGCTGGTAGGGCTTATGTCTGACCCTTTCAGACAGGCCGAACTGCTCCAGAAGCTCAGAGGCCCTGTTTTTCGCGGTCCGTCTGCATACCAGCCAGCCGGCAAGGCTTTTTCCCGCCATCTTCGGCAGCAGCACGTTCTCCAACACATTCAGTTCGTCTAAAAGATGATAAAACTGAAATACAAAACCCACCGTCCTGTTGCGAAACCGGTTTAGCCGTCGTCCTGATTGCCTGGACAGGTCGCTGCCTTTAAAACAAACCCGTCCCTTATCGGGCCTGTCCAGCGCACCGAGTATATGCAGCAGCGTACTCTTGCCGCTGCCCGACGCGCCCACAATCGCGGCAAACTCGCCCCCGGCCAGTTTCAGATTCAGACCCCTTAGGACGCGAACCCTGGTCTGGCCCATCCGGTACGATTTGTGAACGTCCTGTGCTTCCAATAGATAATCATTTTTCATAACTGAGCCACCTGCAGAGTATCAACACATTTGATTCTGCCCGCCCGCCAGCTCGGCAAAAGCGCACCGAGCAGACACGCTCCAATCGCACAGAGTATTATTATTGCCAGCACCTTCAAGTCAACGGTGTTGGGTATGTCACCTATCGAGCTTATCTGCCGGTCCCACAACTGGAACTGGAACTTTTCGAACATCCAGTCTTCAATTTTGTTGATATGAACAAGGAACCGCCAGCCGACCAATACACCGATTGCCGAACCGGCCAGGCCTATCAGAAACGCAAAGTTCAAAAATACGGAAAGTATGCTAAAACCACTGGCCCCCACGCTCTTGAGTATCCCAATGTCCTTGCTCTTGTGGCTGACTATCATATAGAAGACCACGAGTACGATAAACACCGTAATCATCCCTATCAGAGAGAAGCAAACTATCATCATCGTCTGCTGCGTCTCAACCAGCGCCACGATTACCTTGCTGAAATCCTTCCAGCTTTGGACCTGCACCTGGCCGAGAAGATTCTCATACGGCGCTCCTGCTTTTGAAGCGACAAAACCATCCCACAGATTTTTGACTTTCTGCGTTCCTTTGTTAAGTGTCACCCCATTCTTGAATTTGATATGAATGTGCGTAATGCGTTTGTGCCCGGTCGCCATACCGCAAAGAAGCTGCACGTCGTCAATCGGCAGGAATATCAGTCGCCTGTCCAGGCTGTAGCCGGCCTCGAAGTGGTCGCTGTAATAAAAAGTCTTGCTGTTAAGCTCTCCAGTTCCCACCCTGGCAAGCGCGCCTTTGGCCGTCAGGGGTACACAGCTTATTTCGAACGCAGCCTTTACCGGCCTGCCGGTGGTGTTGTAATTGCCCTGTATATCCTTTTCGAAAATAATATTTATGCCCGGTACGCAGCCCGGAAGATTCACATCGTAAGCAGGCCGAAAAACGTCTGCGACGTCGTTCTTGTGGTATTCAATCCATTTTCCGAAACCCATCACCTTGCTCAAAGAAACCGGCTCGACCCCGGCTATCTCTCGCACGGATTGGCCGTAAACGTCCAATCCACCCGTTTCGTTCACAGAGACAAGCCCATAACTATTGACTACCGGCGTCGCGGCCTCTACGTAAGGTTCCTTTCGCAGGATATCCAGGAACTCATCGTAATATCCGAACCCCACCAGTGATTTCGTATAAACCACACAGTCACCGACCGAGCTATGCACTTTTTGTTTGAAATCTCGGCTTAAGCCGGTCAGTACGGTTATCACTACGAAGACCACGAACACGCACAGCGCCACTGCGGCTATCGCGAAGTAGCTTATCCGCCGTCTTATCAAATACCTAAATGCCAGAGTAAACTTATACACCTTTATTCCTGTTATTCGTACCTGAGAATCTCAACTGGCCTTGTCCTCGCTGCAATTATTGCAGGTATCAATACGCCGACCAGACATCCTATGACCGCCGCGGCGGCTATCCACGGCACTGCGGACCAGTTCACCTGATGTGGTATCGTCGCCAGTCCGTATGAGCTCGTCCGCCACAGCTTGATTCCGAAAATCATTCGCACCCATTTTTCGAGAATGTTAATATTATGGGTAATAACCATACCCATAATCACACCAAGCGCCGTTCCCACTATACCTGCACAGATTCCGAACCCGGCAAAAATCGAAGCAGCCGCGACGCTCGATGCTCCGCAGCTCTTTATTACCGCGATGTCTTTTTGTTTGGCGGTTACTATCATGTAGAAAATGCAGAATATCAAAAGGACCGCCACAGAGCATATCACGGCGAATATCAGGAGCACTACCCGCAGCTGATTTTGAAGGTCGGCAAACACGTCCGCGTACCAGTCCTGCGACATATGTACCGCAAGCCGCGGAATCTCTTCAGCCGGAAGCTTCATCCGATTTAGCGCAAAATCATACCACTTCCGCTCTATTGGGCCGACCATGGACCGTGGGTTGATGCCCTGTTTTAATTTGACTTTAATAAAGCTCGGCCTGTTTGCCTCCTGCTCGCCGAACCTTATCCGGTGGAACTGCTCGTAGGGCATATACAGGGTCTTATCTCCGAAAAAGGTCTGCGTAAATGCAATATCAGAAACCCTGAATTCCTCCACCTGACGTTTTGACCCGTAACCGATGGTCGTAAGAACTATGCGTTTACCCACAAACTTTTTTGCATCTTCGAAGTCATACTCGTCCGTATTCTCGTTCGGCTCAGCTATGACGTTTATCCCCAGCCACACACCCGGTACATCGTTATAATCCGGCACCGAAAAGTCGGGCTCCTTGTCTGAGTCTTTCTGCCTTAATAATCTTTGCCGCCAGTTGGCGAATCCCTCTTCCCGCAGCGGGTCTATTCCGTAGATTCCGACCTCCCGAACGATACCACCCTCCATGTGCAGCAGGCCGCTGCCCATGACAAACTGCGCCGCCGCCGCGATATTCGGGTCCTTTTCGAGCTCATCCAAAAAGGCGTTATTGTCATCTATCGTACCGCCGCGAGGCCAGAAACTGATGTCGCCGGTATCCACAAGCGTCATCTGTCGAAGCGCCTGGATATAGCCGGTAAACAGGCTATCGACCACCACCATCAGCGTTACCGATACCGCCACCGCCGCAATGCTCAACAGCACTATCTTTCTCTTGCGAAGATAACGCAGCCAGAGGAAAACCTTCAGCATAACAATTCCGGGAAATCCAAAGTTGATTTTATTCAGCCCCGCAGTTTATTGCGGGGTCAATTTACGCAAATCAATCCTTCGTCGGCTTAAGCAGTGGAAACAGTACTACGTCCCGAATGCTCGCCGCACCGGTCAGGACCATTATCAGCCGGTCAATTCCAATCCCTAACCCGCCCGCAGGCGGCATAGCATATTTAAGGGCCGTGACAAAATCTTCGTCCATCGTCGCCATAGACTCTTCCTGGCCCCGAAGCTGAATACGGAAATTCTCTTCCTGGACCGCCGGGTCGTTCAGTTCGGTATAGGCGTTCGCTATTTCCATCTTTGCCATATAAAGCTCGAACCGCTCGGCGTATTGGGGGTCGTCTTTTTTGCGTTTCGTCAGCGGACACAGCATAGCCGGATAATCAATCACAAACGTCGGGTTGACTAAATTCGCCTCGACCGTTTCTTCGAAGACTTCGTTAATCACGACCGCATCGTCCATATCCGATTCGTCCAGTTCCAGTCGTCGTGCCTTTTCTCTTACCGCCGCGATATCATCAATCCCGCACCGGCCGTATTCTTTAAGCAGTTCGGCATAGCTTGCCCGCCGCCAGGGCCTGCTAAAATCAATCTCCTGCCCGTCGAACTCGGTCTTGTTGTCCTGACCATATTGACCGACAAGGCTTGATATCAACTCCTCCGTTAAATCCATCATCACGTTGTAATCCGCGTAGGCCTGGTATATCTCCATCATCGTAAACTCAGGATTATGCCGCCTGCTCAATCCCTCGTTGCGGAAGTTTCGGTTAATCTCGAACACTTTCTCCATTCCGCCGACAAGCAGCCGCTTTAGAAACAGCTCCGGCGCGATGCGAAGATACAAATCCATATCCAGGCTGTTATGATGGGTAATGAAAGGCTTTGCCGCGGCGCCGCCGGCGATTGACTGCATCATCGGTGTTTCAACCTCGAGAAAACCCTTATCGCTAAGAAACTGCCGTATTGATGATACGATTGCACTTCTTTTTTTGAACCGCTCCATCACTTCCGGATTGGCCCACAAATCTACGTATCGCTGACGATACCTCAAATCGACGTCGGCTAATCCGTGAAATTTTTCCGGCGGCTGGAGCAGCGACTTGCTCAGGGCCGTCACCTGCTCGGCCCATATCGTCAGTTCACCTGTCCTGGTCCTGCCCAGCTGACCCTCGGCCCCGATGATATCGCCGAGTTCGAGCAGCTTGGCAAGCTGCCACTTTTCGCCCAGAAGTTTATTACTCAGACCGAGCTGAATCGTTCCGGTCCAGTCCCGAAGTGTTATAAAAATCAGCTTGCCGATATCCCGCAGCAGGACAATCCTGCCGGCACAGCGAGCCCTTTGCGAATCGTCCCCGTCCTTATATCGTGCCCTGATATCCGCAGCCGGCTCGGCCCCATCGTATCTGCACCCGTACGGGTCGATACCTAACTGCCTTATCTGCTCTAATTTGCGATGTCTCTGCTCTTCGAGCCTGCTGATTTTCTGTTCACCGCCCAAACCGACAATCCCTTTCTTAGCGTCGAAAAAACTGTTTACAAATCAATTCAGCGCCGCTACCGCGCGTCCCTGCTCTAAGAGTTTAGTGCGGATTACGAGAAGTGCAACAGTTAAT
>CAZFHM010000013.1:0-21094 GCA_964518825.1 uncultured Pirellulales bacterium | reverse complement strand
TTGGTTCGATTGCTGATTACAGCAGGTTTCTTTTCGTCGTTGCTTACGTTCGCGACGGCGGTAACAACACTCGAGGCCGGTACGCCCTTAGCCATAGACAGCACAGAGAATAAAACTCAAAATTACGAAGCATGGGGTCAGGATGTGAACGGCCTGCGGTGCAGATTCGGACTCGTGCCGGAAAAAGAACGCTATTCATTAGGCGAGCAGATAGGAATCCGATTCTGGGTCGAGAACGTCAGTGAACAGGTCATATATTTTTTAACGCCCAAGTGGGTGAATAACTCTTGTACATGTATCATCAAAGACAACTACGGCGTGGAACAACAGGTAAATTCTATCATATATTTGGGGTGGAATCCGGCCAGCCGAATCAAACTCGAACCCGGAGAAGGCGTGATGCTCGATAGCGCTTCTCTGGGATTGGCAGGCAACAGGGAGCAAGCAGAAAATTTTAACCATCCGGTCGGCCATGTAGCAGTTTTGAAAGCCGGCAACTATTCCATAAGTTTCGAACTTCGGTTTCACGGGCAGATGTATTACAAAGACAGCCTCCTGGCGAAACCCGGCGACTGGGCAGGAACATTAGCCACCGGCACGGCAAAATTATGTATCAACCCGGCGCAGGCTGAAGGCATATTTGAATCGTATTTTCCGGATGACCCGGAGGCAGGCAAAAAGCTCGATGAATACTGGGCAAACAGGAAAGACGCTTTGCTAAGCGACGAGGAGTTTTTCGAGCTGTTCAGAAGAGGTCTGCGACGATGTACAGCACAGTATAAAGGCAATTTTCTGATGCAACATATCGGCAGCAAATATATATGGCACAAAGACCCGGATGATGCGAGAGCACTTGATATAGTTTATCACGCCAGTTTCGAGCCGGAGTATAAATATTACGCGGTGTACAGCGGATTGAGTGTTGCGAATCCGAAATCCGAAAGGGTCATGAAAAGGCTCGTCGATATAGCTGTGGAGTACGAACAGCTCGGACGGATTATCTGGGGGATAAAGGCCTCGAACCAAAAGGATGAATTCGAGCAGTTGCTCGAAGGATATTTGCAGGACCCTAACGCCGAGAATCGTGAGCGGGCCCAGATAGTTCTAAAGGCCTTTCGTGGTGAAATCGACGCGGGCAAATGGGAACGGCAATGGAAGCAGAGGCAGCATGAGCAAAGGACCATAAGTGAATTCGGAAGCGAGCTGCCGCGAATTAAAGAGGCATTCCTTACAGGCAGCAGTCAGGAAAGACTCGAAGCGGTTGAATTTGTCTGGCGAAATAATATCGCACTATCGATGGACGTCAATTTCATCAATGCCCTGGATGCCTGCTCACAAGACAGTGAGCCGAAGGTTCGCGCCAGGGCGGCAGCTATCCTTGGCGGCAATTTTATATGGGCAAAAGACAGTCAGCCTGATGAAGCCATTGAAATTCTTATGCGGCTGTCAGCCGATGAGCAGCGCAGCGTGCGCTATAATGCAGTTTACCACGGTCTTTCGGTAGTTAACCAAAAGAGTGATGCGGTTGTCAAACGCCTTGTCGATATTGCGCTGACGGACGACGAACATAATATGTACGGCCGGTGCTGCTGGGCCCTTCGAGACAATCAAAAAGCAAAGGGAATATTGCGAAGCTATGCCGGGAACGATGAATTTGACCAGGAAAAAGTTAAGCAATTATACCAACAGCTCTTTGAAGAAGATTCGATACAAATGCCACCTGCGGCAGAACTCTCAGCCGGGGCCGTGACCGACCTGAATACCACAGTCAGCCTTACGCTCAGCGAACAGGCCCCCTTTTCTGAGGCACTTGACGAATTGAGGAATAGTGCCGGGGGCGAGCTGAATCTCACAGTGTTTTGGCGAGATTTGGAGGAGATAGGTATAAACAGGGATACTCCTATACAAATCGGCCATGTTGAGGCTGTTCCCCTGAAGGTAGCCCTGAAACTGCTGCTCAGGACCGTTGCGGGCGAGGATAATATACTCGATTACCGGGTTTTCGACGGCGTTATTGTAATAGCAACCAGGCCGACACTGGCGAAATTCGGGCCTGAGACGCGTATTTACGATATTACAGGCTTGTCAGCCCCACCAGCCGATTATCGAACCCAAACCAGCGGCAGGTAAATAACCGCCGCAAGGGTAATAAAACGCAAAATGTGGACTACCTATGGGGCAAATACAATAAGCAATTCTTATTATATCATAAGCATTTCTAATGTTATAATAATTTTCTCATTGGTTGAACAAATTTTCTCTTTCAGACGTAAGTATCTTAAATACAAGGCCCTACGCAGGTAAATGGGGTTTTGGGGGCTGTCCAGCCGACGGCGGCGGCGGGCTGGTTTGACTTGTGGGGTTGCTTTTGCTACAATGCTGTGCTTATGGTTAAGGCTACCAAAAAGATAACTAAGAAGCAGTCGAAAAAAGGGGCTGCAAAAGTCGCCCGTGTAAGCGGCAAAAAAGCGTTTCGGACGTATGACGATGCGATGAAGTACCTTTTTGCGCGCACGGACTACGAAAAAGAGAAACGAGTACGATATAACAAGACGACCTTCAACCTTACGAGGATGGAGAACCTGCTGCGGCTGCTCGGTAATCCTCACAAAAAGATAAATACAGTTCACATAGCAGGGACCAAGGGCAAGGGCTCGACGGCTACGATGCTGGCTAAAATGCTGGAGTCTAACAATTATCGAGTGGGTTTGTATACCTCGCCGCACGTGACGGACCTGCATGAGCGGATTGTTGTCGATTCGAAAATGATATCCAAAAGCCATATGTCCAGGCTGATGAACCGCATCTATAATCCGGTTGAGAAGCTGTCCAAGACGGACGCGCCGAGCTTTTTCGAGATAATGACGGCGCTGGCATTTATGTATTTCGTTGACGAGAAGGTGGATATCGCAGTTATTGAGACGGGCTTAGGCGGCAGGTTGGACAGTACGAACGTTATAAAACCGCACGTGGTCGGCATTACAAGTCTCAGCATCGATCACCAGGAACAACTGGGCAAGAGCTTAGGTTTGATTGCGGCTGAGAAGGCGGGTGTGTTTAAGCGCGGTGTTCCGATTATCACGGTGGAACAGGAGCCTGCGGCGATGAAGGTGCTCAAATCAGAAGCGCTGCGGATGAAAGCTCCGCTGATGGTTACCGGCAAAGATATCGATTTTTCGCACCGGTTCGAGACCAGCCGGGAAGAGGGGCCTCATACGAGGATATGCCTGACAACGCCGAGCAGTAAGTTCGAGCACCTGCGTGTACCTCTTCACGGGACACACCAGGCGATTAACTGCGGACTGGCGCTGGCTATGCTCGATAAGCTCAAAGAGAGCGGTTATAAGATAGATAACGAAAAGGCCAAGCAGGGTCTGAAAGAAGTGTCGCTTTCCGGTCGAATGGAGATGATATGTGACAACCCGCGGATTATGATAGATGCGGCGCACAATGCGGACAGTATCCGCGCGTTGATGCACGCCATTGGACAAAACGTACCGTATGACTCAATGGTCGTTATATTCGGCTGTAACGGCGATAAGGATATCGACGGGATGCTGCGAGAACTGCAATACGGTGCTGACAAGGTAATCTTCACACGTAGCAATTCAGCCAAGGCTGCGTGGCCTGAGGACCTCGGGGACCGCTATAGCGAGATTAGCGGCAAGATGTATCAGACGGCGCTGACTTTGCGGGAAGCTCTGCGTCTGGCTGAGAGCGCAACAGGCAGAGAAGATTTGATTTGCATAACTGGCAGCTTCTACCTTATCGGGCAGGCAAAGCTGATGTACTCCGGCCAGAAATAGCCGCCAGTATATTTACAGTCCATGACAAATTTCATTGAAATCAACCGCGGCAGAATTGCGCGCTTGATTAACACTGCTCACTGACGAACTTTCTGATGAACACTTTTTTCCAGCGTATGTTGAAATCATAGCGTTTTTTGCCATATAGATTTTTAGAAAAGCAGACCATTTGATAGTGGCTGAGTAATATAACAAGTTTCATCAGTTATATCACGGTTTTTGCAGCCGCAAATATGTATGCTGATACCATAGCTGTCTGCTATTTTTCTAATTCTTTCAAAACTTGTTTTCCGGACTACCAACGGCAGTACTGTCCCCGTGGAATTTTTTAATCCTATAGGCAAACGAACACCTCCAGAAAATGGCTCCAGGATTTTATCCAGAAGATTTTTGTCTCTGATGCTCTTTTTTAGACCGGAGGTAATAGCTGGTCTCAAAAACAAGAAGCTAACAGCCGTTTCCCTGCAGCCAGTTTTAGCAATTGCTGAAAATAAATCTTGTAATTGTTCATTTGTATCAGTGAAGCCATATATCATTGGATCACATCTGGCTGACATTTTGACTCCGATTTTAATGAGTCTTTCAAGCTGTTCAAGTCGCTTCTGTGCCCTGGCCGCATTAGGCTCGATTATGCTCAGGATTTTATCATCAACGGCTATAAGGCCAATTTGACCGGCTATTTTTGAACTGTGCTTCTCAAAAAGTTCGAGAATTTCAGCGGGTATTTTCCCTTTCGTGACAAATTGGACACCAATATCGTTTTCCAGAAGAAGCTTCATAACCTCAAAGGTAATTTGTTGAACTTCCGGAAGTGGCTGAAATGGGTCACATGAAGGACAAAAATAAACAGCGGCAGGTTTTTTGCGTTTTCGTTTGATTTCACCGGCTATCCGTTCTGCCATATTTTCATAAATCTCGATTGAATTATCTCCAGGGTAAACTGAATAACCTTTGGAATAGCAATAAACACAATTATGGGCACAACCGGCGGAAACATTTACACTAGGCAAATTCGCCAGACATCTCAGTCCCGAAGGCGTGAGAAAATTCGTTTTACGCGGCGTGTTAATTATTTTCAGCATATTTTGATACCAGGTAATATGTCTCCATATTTTCTATCACATACGGCAAGTACCTGAGATAAATACTTTGAACCAATATTAATTGCAGACGCGGTGCAGTTTAGTTTGTTATCCCGGATATGCTTGGCCAGACAATGTGTTGTCAGGTCGACATCTTCGATGACAGTCAGTTTAGAAATTCTTGACAACTTTTCAATAATACTTTTACCTTCAGAACTCAGTAAGCAAATATCATTAAACTTTCTCACCGGGTAAAAGTATATATCTTCGGTTACATCCACACCCATACAAGTTGCCATAGCTTTGTAATAGTCCGTTAATGAAAGCACTTTATACGCAAAGTGATTTTCAGACAATCTGGTTTTGCCATTAGTATGTATGAGATTCTCGGGGTGATATCTGTCCGTATTAAGGCAATAAACAGGATTATATTTTCTATTAATTATAATTTCTGGTGGAATCTGTTGGCCTGAAATATACCATAACCTACCTTCATCATCCGAACTTTCAATATCAAATATGCTCAGGTTGTTAAGAAGTCGGCACATTAAAACTATATCAAATTTTAGCGTCTCAGACTGCTTATTTATCCAGTCTATATAGTCCAACTGCAGGTAATCTGCATATGCCATATTTGCCCTGATTGTTCCTTTGGTAAAATGACGCGCAGGATTTTGTACCCTCAATCCAACTATGGAGCAATTCAAATACCAATTCTCTTTAGCAGTACGTTCCTTGTCAAGAACATGTTCCCAGATATGCCGAAGCATAATACCGCTGCCACCGCCAAGGTCAGCCATATTGATATCATGTTTTTCGTCATTATGTTTCGCCAACAAAGACTTAAGGAAGGGAAGTATTGCAGATTCTACCAGCAGTTTTGCTCTTTGCCTACTTCTTGGATCAGATTTGCGTGAGAAACCGCCGCTAAATGATTCAAGTATCGTAAAAGATTCACCTCTATCATCAAGGCTCACTGCAGGATATACAAAAATTGAAAAATCAGGACCGTTGGAGATTCGGTATTGGCGATAATGGTAAAAAAGTTTGTTACCATCAGGACGTACGAGCATAATAAGGGGCAAATATTTGGGATTTTCATTAAAAGACTGTTTGCCTATACGAGCGAGTAAATAGGCAGGATTTCGATGGCTTGTTGTGCCTGCGGCTATTCCGGATTTTCCACCATACCAGTATATTGCAAAATTCTCCATAGATAGCAATTTGCCGAGCAATATATTTACGTCGGGATTGTTTCGATAGCTTAACCACCTGGAAAGCAAAACGAAATATTGGTAACTGTATTCTTTAATATGGTCTGACTTGAACCTGGACTTGAAGTAAGTAATGCGTGCCTTTTTAAAATGTAGGAAAGTATCCTTCGCTGGTATGTTGCCTTTAAGATTCCAATACTCACCCCAGTTTTGACTTTTTATCTGTATCCTGCCATGCCAGTCTACTTCTATGGCAGTTATAATTTTCGGACGAGCAAATGCTTCTGCCAGAGTGCCTTTGAAATATTCCTGAATCATACCCGGCAGAGGACCAGCCGGTGAATAATCAAAATTGGTCATTATGTAGCTCGCTATAAATCAACGATAATTTTGAAATGTTAATATGAGTTGTGAGAATAGTAAAGCTGAATTCAAATTGACGAACTTTTGACGAACAATTATCCCTCTTAAAAACAGACCGGATCATAAGTTCAGGGCATTAAACTGGTTGTAACACGCCCGACAGGACTCGAACCTGTGACCTACGGATTAGAAATCCGTTGCTCTATCCAGCTGAGCTACGGGCGCAATAATAACTTCAAAATAAATATAGCAGTGAACTTGCTTGACTGTCAACGCCTAATTGCAGGGCGCAAAATCAGTCCAGCTTCATCGAAAAATAGTTTGCAGCATTGTTAAAACAGATGTCCTGTACCATTGAGCCGAGTAAGTCATAATCGGCAGGCAGTAATCCCTGTTCGACGTCATTGCCGAGAAGATTGCACAGCACGCGCCGAAAATAATCATGCCGCGGGAACGAAAGGAAGCTCCGCGAATCGGTGACCATCCCGACAAAGCGACTCAGCAGGCCGAGGTTGGAAAGTGCGGTGATTTGCTTCTCCATACCATCCTTCTGGTCGAAAAACCACCAGCCGGAACCGTACTGTAACTTGCCGCCGACGGAGCCGTCCTGGAAATTGCCGAGCATAGCGGCAAACAATTCGTTGTCGGCGGGATTGAGATTATAGAGTATGGTTTTGGGCAGCTTGTTTTTTTCGTCGAGCGAATCGAGAAATCCTGAAAGTGACGCGGCCTGCGGCAAATCCCCTATCGAATCAAAGCCGGTATCCGGGCCGAGCTTTTTGTACAAGCGAGTGTTGTTATTCCGCAACGCACCAAGATGAAGCTGCATTACCCAGCCTGCCTCGGCGTCCATCAGGCAGCATTCATAAAGGACAGCGGATTTGTACTTGAGGCATTCGTCGGGACTGAGCTGCTGCCTGCTTCTTACTTTCTCGAATATCTTTTCGGCTTCGCTTTTGGTGTAGCTTTGAGCGTATGCGCAATCGAGGCCATAATCCGACAACCGGCAGCCGTTTTCGTGGAAGTAATCGTGACGTTTACTTATAGCTTCAAGCAAATCAGAAAAGGATTTTATCTCCAGGCCGGCGACCTGGGACAGCCTGTCTAACCATGCGTTCAATGTGTCGAGATTTTCGACACCGAGGGCCTTGTCGGGTCTAAAGGCCGTATGCACCTTAACTTCAAATCCATCAGCAGCGATTTTTTTATGATGTTCGAGACTGTCGAGCGGGCCTTCGGTCGTACAAACAAGTTCTACGTTGAATTTGCGAAGCAATCCACGAACGCTGAATTCTGGTTCCTGGAGCAGTGCATTGCAGTGGTCGTAAATCTCGCGGGCAGTGTCGGCATCGAGCAGTTTGTCCTTCACGCCGAAAGGATTTTTCAGCTCCATGTGCGTCCAGTGATACAGCGGGTTTCTAAGAGTGGCTGGTACGGTCTGCGCCCACTTTTCGAACTTTTCCCAATCAGTCGCGTTGCCGGTACAATATTTTTCATCGACACCGTTTGTGCGCATAGCCCGCCACTTGTAATGGTCGCCGTACAGCCAGGCCTGGGTGATGTTCTCGAAAGTGTGGTCATTGGCAATCAGCTCGGCCGGCAGGTGACAGTGGTAATCGTAGATGGGCATGTGCTCGGCATAATCGTGATACAATTTACGTGCAGTCTTATTCTGGAGCAAAAAATTCTCACCAATGAAAGGTTTAGCCATGACAAACCCTTTGCCAAATTACATTCAATAAAGTTTTCGTGACACTTTTACACTGAGTAAGTCGAAGCACTGGTGCTTCCGCCTCGGCCGGTCCAGTTAGTATGGAAAAACTCGCCTCTCGGTTTATCTACCCGCTCGTATGTGTGTGCGCCAAAGTAGTCCCGCAGGGCCTGGAGCAGATTCGCAGGCAGACGTTCGTGACGATAGCCGTCATAGTAGGCAAGAGCGGTGCTTATGGCCGGGACGGGAATGCCCATCTGCACGGCGGTAGTGACGACGCGGCGCCAGGAATCCTGAGCTTTTTCGACGGCACTTTTGAAGAATGGGTCGAGCAGAAGATTATCGAGGTTCGGGTCTTTGTCGAAGGCCTCCTTGATTTTGCCCAAAAAGGCCGAGCGGATTATACAGCCGCCCCGCCACATCAGTGCAACGCCGCCGTAGTTGAGGTTCCAGTTATATTCCTTCGCGGCCTCACGCATAAGCTGATAGCCCTGAGCGTAGCTGACAATCTTCGAGGCATACAAGGCTTGGCGCAGTTCGTTAATAAAGGCCTTTTTGTCTTTAACGAATTGCTGCCGAGGTCCCCTGAGGACTTTCGATGCAGCGAGGCGTTTTTCTTTCAGAGCCGAAAGACATCTGGCGAAAACAGCCTCGCCAATCAACGTCAAAGGCTGGCCCAAATCAAGCGCAGCAATAGCAGTCCATTTGCCGGTCCCCTTCTGGCCGGCTGTATCGAGAATCAGGTCGATTACCTCGTTACCGTCTTCATCTTTGTAGGCGAGGATATCACGGGTGATTTCAATCAGGTAGGAGTTCAGCTCGCCTTTATTCCACTCGGCAAATACCTCGTGCATCCGCTGGTTCGTCAGTTCGAGACCTTCCTTCATCATCTGGTAGGTCTCGCAAATCATCTGCATGTCACCGTATTCGATGCCGTTATGCACCATCTTGACGAAGTGTCCTGCACCGTTTTCACCGACCCAGTCGCAGCAGGGTTCGCCGTCGTCGGTCTTGGCGCAGATGGCCTGGAAGATGGGCTTGACATGCGGCCAGGCCTTCGGTGAGCCGCCCGGCATAATCGAAGGACCTTTTAATGCCCCTTCCTCACCGCCGGATACGCCGGTGCCGATATAGAGCTTGCCTTTGCTCTCGACATACTCTGTTCTACGGATAGTATCGGGAAAGTGTGAATTGCCGCCGTCAATAATTATGTCGCCGTCGTCGAGCAAAGGCAGGAAGATATCAATGAAGGCATCGACGGGTTTGCCCGCTTTGACCATCAGCATTATCCTGCGCGGGGTCTTAAGATTTTTGACCAGCTCTTCGGGGCTGTGGCAGCCGATTATGTTTTTGCCTTTGGCCCGGCCGTTTAGAAAATCGTCCACTTTTGAAATGGTGCGGTTGAAACACGCGACGGTAAAGCCCTTGCTTTCCATGTTGAGGATTAGATTCTCGCCCATTACCGCCAAACCTACAAGGCCAATATCCGCACCTGAGGCACTTTCAGCTTTTGACATTTTCCAGCACTCCTTATAATAACTGAAGTATGATTGTCATATTGATTCGAACCTGCTCTTTGTTGACCATAATCCCAGGCCGGGATTGGAAACAAAGAAGACCTTTTCTCCATCAGGCAAAGTATTATAGCCGTCTTTTAGTTTCTTCGGGTCGTATTTTTCCAGCATATCCGGCAATTCGGCATAGTTGAAATTCACCGATTCAATCTGCTCTTTACTCAGCTTTCCCGGGCAATAGGTAATTTTAAACCTCTCCTCCGAGGAACCGTGAATAAGATGTGCGGCGGCACTTAGGTTTTGCTGCAAATCATCGTTTTCTTTGACGAGCTTTAATACCCGTTCAGTGCCGACGTAACCGTACTTCCTTATGAGCTTATCGATTTGCGGGTCTTCGCCGAACTGATGCAATCCGGGAGCGAGGACAATGAGCTCACCGCCGTCGGCCATTGCCATCCGCGTTCTATAAATGCTCTTATTGCCCAGCCAGGTGCTTTTGTATTCCTGCGGGTCGAGATAAACAACGGCTTTCTGCAACGGCTCATCGAGCATAATAAAATTAACTTTCAGAGACAGCTCAGCGGCGAGGTTGAAACACTCGATGTCGTCTCCGATGAAAAGCCCTCGTGTTTTCAACTGTCCGTCCGGGTCGGGCCCGACCACCGTCAAAACATAGAGAATCGGCAGGTCCGCGGCGAAATGGCCGGCGCCGTAATTAACTACACGGCGGACGGGGGTGTCGGCACGACCCATGATACGCTCCATGCCGTAGGCGGCGCCGAGGAAATGGCTCTTGTTGATACCCTCAGTTCCTCCGGCGCCAACGAAAATATTCTTATTATAGTTGGCCATTCCAATTACCTCGTGCGGTACGACCTGACCGATGGATAGAATGAGGTCGTAACGACCTTGGACAAGGAGCTTGTTGACCTGGGCAGGCCAGGCGTAATCGACTGCACCTTCACTGACTTCTTTTACATACTCGGCCGGGACTTCGCCGAGGGTTACAACGTCGGTTCGCCAGTTGTGAACGCGGAAAAGCTCAAGAGGAACACCGGCGTACATCTTTTTCAGTTCATGTTCCGACATTGGAAAGTGCGTTCCAATTGCGGGCATAATGTCGGTCAGCCTGTCGCCGTAATACTGCCAGGCAAAACGAGTCAACTCGCCCGCACGCGAATGATAACGTGTCATATCCGGCGGGACGGCGATAACTTTTTTTCGCGTACCGAGCTTATCGAGCGCAGTAAAAAGGCCCTGCCTCAGGTCTTCGTCGCTGAGGCTGTCATTTTCATTTCCACGGCTATAGTAAAGCATTTCACTACCTCTGCCACAGCGGCAGTTCGGGCAGATAAGCGTCGAACTCGGCGATTACCTTCTGTTCATACACACCGGCATATTCGTTGTTGAGAAATTTATCCAGTGCCTCATCGTGAAATCTCTGCCAGCTTTTGGCCTCATCGCCGGGATTGACCGGATAGAACAGTGCGTTATTGGCCTTAGCTGCTTTCATGTCTCCGGGTGCGTCGCCAATCATAAGGACGTGGTCTTTTTCATAACGTCCTTTGGTCGCGTACTCGAGATGCTGTTTCTTGGTGCCCATTTCCTGGCTGGCGATGATGCTGACGTACCTGCCGATATCGTGCTCATTCCACTCTCGCGCCAGCGCTTCACAAGGCGTAGCCGAGACGACTATCACATCGGCGTCCTTTTGAATCTTATCGAGGCTCTCACGAACATGAGGGAAAGGTGGAATGCCCTCAACAATATCCTTTACCGCCTTATTGACGTTTTCGCTCCATCGAAGCGCAAGTGTAAGCTCTTCTTTTGCCGCAGAGTCGGTAGCGGCAGAAATCGCCTGTTTCAGGCCGTCGTTGCTGAGCAAACTTTTGGGGTCGTTCACCCAGGCGACATAGTACGGGAACTGCGGCACTTTGAAACTTCGCTCTTTGACCATCGGATGCGACGGCAATAATTCGATCAGTATTCGTACGAGGGTCTTGTGCCGGTTGCCGCCTCGGGTCTTGCTGAAAAGGTCAGCGAATTCTTTGCACTGCCGGGCGGCCTGGGCCACAGGCTGCAACCCGAAACAGCCAATCATCCACGGACAAAAACACTCCCGCTGCTTGATGCCCATCGTATCGAAGACACAGCCGTCGGAGTCAATGCCGATGAAGAATTTTTTGGTCGGCTTGAATTCTTTCAGCTCTTTTGCAGGGTCGAAATCCGCCATTTGCTAACTTTCCTTTCTGTTTATAATAACCCTTACACTCCACCGAACGCGGAAAAACCGCCGTCGATAGGAATAACCGTACCGGTAACAAATTTTGCGGCGTCACTGCTAAGCCACATAACAGCACCTACAAGCTCGTCGGGCGAGCCGAATCTGCCCATCGGCGTGTGGTCGATTATGGTCCTGCCTCGGTCGGTCAGGTCGCCTGTTTTTTCGTCGGTCAACAGAAATCTATTCTGGGCAGTTAAGAAGAAACCGGGTGCTATCGCATTGACGCGGATATCTTTTGAATAATTCTGACAAATATGTACGGCCAGCCATTGTGTAAAGTTGCTCACGGCGGCTTTTGCGGCGGAGTAGGCGGGGATTTTCGTCAGCGGACGAAAGGCGTTCATGCTCGATACATTCAAGATAACACCGTGCCCCGCCTCAGCCATTATTTTGCCGAAGACCTGCGACGGCAGCAACGTGCCGAGGAAGTTCAGGTCGAAAACGAATCGAACCGCATCAGCCGGCAGGTCAAAAAACTTCAAATCATCCGACGTTGTAGCCTCTTTCTTGTTTCCGCCGGCGCCGTTTATAAGGATATCAACATGACCGAACTTCTTGATAATGGTTTGGGCGGCTTCGGTAATACTGGACTTATCGAGAACATTACAGTGAATGGCAACGGCATCACCGCCTGCGGATTTAATCTGGTCAACGACCTTTTGAGCGTGTTCTTCAATCAAATCGAGTGCAGCTACTTTTGCACCGGCGGCAGCCAGTGCCTTCGCCATTTCACTGCACAATACCCCCCCGCCGCCGGTAATAGCGACCACTTTGCCTTTGACATCAAACAAGTTATCCATAGCTCAATTCCTAATCAATGAACAGCGGTTTTATGTGTCTGTCATAGATGTTTTTCGTTACATGCTCGGCAATAATTTTCTCATTTTCCCGCAAGGCGTCCAGATATATATTTCCCATTTTGGCGGCTATCTTATAACCGACGTGCAGCAGCTGTCTAAGATGCGGGTTATAGGCCTTGCAGGACTGGTCATGTCGCAGTGCATTTGCGTAGTCATCGGGCCCCCAGTTCCGTACCGTCTCAATCGACGGCAATTTTTTGCGGTCGATGTCAATGACAGTTTTATAAGGCTCGCAGAGCTCGTCTATTTTATCCAGGGCCTTTGCATAGACCTCTTTAGCAAGCTCAAGGCCTTTGCCCCCGGACGCAGCCAGTCCGATGATTTCCTCCAGCCAGGTCGTGCCTGCGGTTTTCAGGTGCAGGCCGGCATCAAATTTCTTCAACGCCTTATTGATTGGCTTATAAATGGAAAACTTGTCGCTGCCGGAGTGAACGCTGAGCTTGAGATTACCCGGCAGGCCGAACTCTTCAATCGCAAAAGCTATTATCGCCAAATCCTGATTGAATTCCTTCTCGAACTGCGCGACGTCACCGACGTAATCAACGCCCTTGTTGAATCGGCCGGTGAATTTCGGCGCAATCGTCCGGGCGGGAATTCCCTCGGCGGCGATAGCTGCGAGAATGAAAAGCATTTCAACGGGCGTCTGAGGTTGTTCGGTCTCGTCCATCGATACTTCGGTAACGAAATTACCCCTGCCCTTTACCTTTTCGATATGCCGATAGATTTTGCCGGCCTCTTTTACAGCCGGCAAAACCTTTTTAGCGATTGTCCTGATATCATCTTCGGTCACGCTGACAGGTTCATCGATACCGGGAATCTCTATTTGGCCGACATATTTGCCAAATTTCCCGACGAAAGATTCTATATCTTCTTCAGGTGCGGCCTTGCCGATATAATCAGCAACGTCGAGAGTAAAAAAATCACTGGAATCCATGAACAAATCAACGTTCTTTAGACTGATGTGGTCGGCATCGACAAAATATGCTTTCTTAAAGCCCAGGGCCTTTACCGCTGAGTCGGCTTCTGCGCGGACGTCCGCCGGCTTTGTGCCAATGATTGTGTGTTCGCGGTGCGATTTATTCCAGACAGGCGTGACTTCAACGCCCTTTTGCGCAGCTTTGAGCATTGCCTGCAACTGGGCCTTTCCCTGCAGGGCGAATCTGTCGCCGATACCGAACGAGTATCTGCCTATTTCTATCATCGGGCCATTACCTTAAACGTTGAATTGCCATTACATATACTTTGGCAGAACCTGTTTCATGGGTTTGCGTTTGAACCGCATATAAACCGGCAGGCCGTCGGCGTCAATCGTTATCGGGGCCTGGCCCTGAACCAGCGGGCGGACATAATCGAGCATCGCCCTGGTGACGCCGTTGCCCTGCTCGTTTATATAGCTGCGCGGCACCTTGTTCTCACCGTTGGCAACGTCACTCAACTCAGCCAGGCCGGTAGTGGATTTATACTGTTTGCCTTTTTCGCGGATAATAGTAACCATCTTTCCGCTTATCCCCTTCAAAGCGACTTTCACGGCCATCTTGCCGCACATATACGCCTCCTTCACATCGGTCAGTGATGCAAAGTGCATAGCGCTTCGCTGGTTGGTGCCCAGCTTGTTGAATCTTGTCTTTATTCCTACCTCCTTTTCGATTACAGCCTTGAGCATCTCCGCCACGCCGCCAAGCTGTGCATGGCCGAAGCTGTCGGTGGCAAGTGCGCTTTTTTCGGCGGTGACATACTCGCCCTTTTCGTCCTTTAGTCCTTCGCCGGCTACGATGAAGACCCTGCCGAGCCTCTGGTACACTTCCTTAACGTCCCTGATAAACTGCTCGAAAGTAAACGGCACTTCGGGCATGTAGATAAGATGCGGCGCGTCCTCCTCGGTTCGATGTGCAAGTCCGGTCGAGGCGGCAATCCAGCCTGCGTTTCTGCCCATCACTTCGAGTATGCTGCACGTGTCGGTGGTGTAAAGCGCCTCTGTGTCACGGCCTGCATTCATCGCGCTGGTAGCTACATATTTTGCAACGCTGCCGTAGCCGGGGCAGTGGTCTGTACAGGCCAAATCATTATCGATAGTCTTGGGAATACCGATGCAGGTAAGCTCGTATCCGGTATCGGCGGCGAGTTTATTGACCTTATCCGCGGTATCCATCGAGTCGTTGCCGCCGGCATAGAAGAAATAATGAATGTTGTGCGCCTTGAATACATCAAGGATTCTCTCATAGTCGGCCCTGGACTTGTCGAGCGATTTGAGTTTGTATCGACACGAGCCCATCGCCGCGGCAGGTGTTCTCTTAAGGGCTTCAATAGCCTCGGGCTTTTCAGCAGAAGCATCGAATAAATCTTCCTTGAGCACACCGAGTATGCCGTTAGTGGCCCCGATGACTTTGCCCACCTTGCCCGACTTGATAAGTTCCTGAATTACACCACAGGCGCTGGAATTAATAACTGCTGTCGGCCCACCTGATTGTGCGAGTATCGCGTTTGGCTTGCTCATGTTCTAACTCCCTGCAATAAATACAGATAGCTTTAATTACTCAAACCCTGAGTTAATTCTATCGCGGACTTTTTCTTATTGCAAGGGTTTTTTTGGATTTTCGTATTTCGCCTAATGCAAGGTACTTACAAAAGGCCCCTAGTAATGGGGTATTTTTGCTTGAATAAACTCTTTGCTTGAGTTATTTTGGCCACCGGTTTGCCTTAATGAGCAGGTAGCATGAAACGCGATACCACAGATTCAAAGAACACAGGGCTAAGGAACGAGAAGTTAGTACTGCGGATTCTAAGGCAGCATGGTGAGCTTTCGCAAGCGCAAGTTTGTAAGCTCACCGGCCTGCGCAGCTCGACGCTGAGTTATATCACCGGCAGGCTGCGCGAGAAAAATCTTATTAACGAAAGAACCGGCGAAAGCACTAAGCGCGGCGCAAAACCTGTCATGCTCAGTATCAATCCCCGCGGCAAACTTATAATGAGTATCTCCATCAATCCCGGCCACGTAGTAGTCGGGCTTTTCGACTTTAACTGCCGGCTTCTCGAAAAAGCCGATGTGTTCCTCGACGGTGACAATTCGGTTGAGAATGTTTGTGGTCTTGCTGAAATAACTGCGCACGGATTGCTCGGCAAGTTCAGGGCCGGTGAAGAAAACCTCCTGGGAATAGGAGTTGTTCTTAGCGGTACTGTAAGTCCCGACGGCGAGATTAAGCTATCCAGCCCGTTAGGATGGAAGGACGTCGCATTGAAACAGATACTCAAAGAAAAGTTTCAATGCAAGGTTCGGATATATTCCACGCGCGTCAGGTTCCTTGCGGAAATCGGCATTGACAGCAGCCTGGCTTCGAAGTCGGTTTTGTATTTGAACGTAGCCGATGGGGTAGGCGGAACGCTTT
Source organism: uncultured Pirellulales bacterium (assembly GCA_964518825.1). Taxonomy (GTDB): domain Bacteria; phylum Planctomycetota; class Phycisphaerae; order Sedimentisphaerales; family Anaerobacaceae; genus JBBABK01. The sequence continues at coordinate 4,877 of CAZFHM010000013.1, read as the reverse complement.
TTACCGACGGCAGAGTCGTTGGCGGCGCTACAGGCCGTTTTGCCGAGCTGGGCCATATAGTAGTAGAACCGGACGGCCCGCTGTGCGGCTGCGGGCACAGGGGCTGCCTGGAAGCGATTATATCAGGCCCGGCTTTGGCTAAAAGAATCAAAAAAGATATCGCAGCAGGTACAAACACTATTTTGTCCGAGAAGGTTGAAGAGAAAGATACAGCGGAGTCTATAGTAAGCAAATTGGGCGATGCGCTGAGACAGGGCGACGCTTACTGCCTGTCTCTGAGGGAACAAATTGCCGAACACCTGAGCAAAATAGCGACCATGGCCATAAACTGTTTCGACCCGCAGGTGGTAATGCTGGCAGGATATGTGATGAACCACAGCGCGGATTACTTTACGCGAGCCATTAAGAAAAAACTCGCAAGTGACGTTTATGATAATCAGTCGCGCAGGGTCGAAGTCACACAGGCCAGAGCGGGCAAAGACGTGCTTATCAGGGGCGTAGCTATAGCGGTCCTGCAGGATGCGCCAGACGTTGACTAAGAGCGTCTGGTTAAGACCTGCCAGAATGGCACCTGTGACGGAGACCTGCAATCTTTTAACTCTTTGCCGCAAAAGGGCTTAAGTCTATAGATGATTTAGGCACGCCATTTGCACATTTCTTTGTGATTAAAGAACAGCCTTTGTAAAAACAGAGGATGCGAAAATGAAATTTGAAAAATTTACAGTCAAAGCCCAGGAAGCGTTAGCCACGGCTCAGCAGATAGCGATGGCCAAATCGCACACCATGCTCTCGCCGCTGCATCTGCTGGCCGCACTATGCAGTGATGAAGGTAGTATTGCGATACTAATCCTGAAAAAGATAGGCGCTAATGTCGAGCAGATTAAATCTATGACCGAAAGTGAGCTTGGCAGGCTGCCGCAGGGAAGTGCTACCCAGATAATGCCCGAACCGGCATTCAGCCAGATAGTTCTCGACGCCCAGAACCGCGCAGACGCGATGAAGGATGAATATTTAAGCGTAGAACATTTATTCTTATCGCTGTCGGCCGTGCAGAGCGATGCGCGGGAAATACTTCGGCTGAACTCAGTCGACACGAAACAAATTGAAAAGGCGCTGGCTGACGTCCGCGGCGGGCAGAAAATTACCGACCAGAATCCGGAAGATAAATACAAAGCTCTCGAACGATACGGAATCGACCTGCTGGAGATGGCGCGCAAGGGCAAGCTCGACCCTGTAATCGGACGCGACGAAGAAATCCGCCGATGCATGCAGGTGCTCAACCGCCGGACCAAGAATAACCCTGTCCTTATTGGTGAGCCGGGCGTCGGCAAAACCGCTATAGTCGAAGGCCTGGCCCAGAGAATCGTCGCAGGTGACGTACCGACAGGCCTGAAGAACAAAAGGATTATCGCGCTGGATATGGGAGCACTCATAGCCGGTGCGAAATTCAGAGGCGAATTCGAGGACAGGCTAAAAGCCGTTCTCAAAGAGGTCATAAGTGCCGAAGGTCAAATCATACTTTTCATCGACGAGCTGCATACGGTCGTCGGTGCGGGCAAGGCTGAAGGCGCGGTCGATGCGGGCAATCTGCTCAAACCATCACTGGCAAGAGGTGAGCTGCGTTGTATAGGTGCAACAACACTCGATGAGTACAGAAAATATGTTGAGAAAGACGCCGCACTCGAACGAAGATTTCAGCCTATAGTCGTCGACCCGCCCAGCGTCGAAGATACGATAGCGATTTTGCGCGGCCTGAAAGACCGATACGATATGCACCACGGTGTTCGTATTACCGACGCGGCTCTGGTTGCGGCGGCTACGCTTTCGAACCGGTACATAAGTGACAGATGGCTGCCGGATAAGGCGATTGACCTGATGGACGAGGCGGCGTCAAAACTGCGGATTGAGAATGATTCGCTGCCGGCGGAACTGGACGACGTACGCCGAAGGATAATGCAGCTTCAGATTGAACAGCAGGCATTGAAAAAGGAAACGGACGAGGCCAGCAAAGACCGGCTAAAAAATGCAGAAAAGCAGCTTGCCAATCTCAGGGAACAGGATAAACGTCTGACCGCCCAGTGGGAAGCGGAACGCGGCGATATCGACAAAATCAAAGGGCTCAAGTCCCAGATAGACGATGCTCATACACAATTCGAACAGGCCCAGCGAACCGGCGACCTCGAAACAGCGGCGCGTTTGAAATACGACACAATCGCCAAGCTGAAAAAAGAGCTCGAAGAAACCGAAGAAACACTTGCCAAGACCAACCGGCACCAGATGATTCGCAATGAAGTAACCGAAGAGCATATAGCCGAGGTTGTCTCGAAGTGGACAGGTATTCCCGTGGCAAGGCTGCTTAGCGGTGAGCGCGATCGGCTGATGAAGATGGAAGAGCTTATCAAGCAGCGTGTTGTCGGCCAGGATGAAGCCGTTGCGGCGCTTAGTAACGCGGTTCGGCGGAACAGGGCGGGACTCGGCGACCCGAATCGGCCTATAGGTACACTACTTTTCCTCGGACCGACGGGTGTGGGCAAGACCGAACTGTCCAAGGCGCTTGCCGATTTTCTATTCAATGACCCCAGTGCGATGATTCGAATTGATATGAGCGAGTTTATGGAGCAGCATTCGGTGGCAAGGCTCATTGGCGCGCCGCCGGGATACGTCGGTTATGAGGAAGGCGGCAGGCTGACCGAGGCTGTGCGACGTAAGCCTTATTCGGTGATATTGCTCGATGAGGTTGAAAAGGCGCACAGGGATGTATTCAATGTGCTGCTGCAGGTATTCGATGACGGCAGGTTGACCGACGGCCAAGGCAGGACCGTCGATTTCAAGAATACGGTCATAATAATGACCAGCAACATCGCCGGCAGTGAAATTCAAAAGCTCACCGAAGAACAAGGAGCCGACTGGGAGATTGAAGCGCATGTCAAGGATGTGCTGAAAAATTATTTTCGGCCGGAGTTTTTAAACCGAATAGATGAGACAATCGTCTTCCATACGCTGACCAAAGAGAATCTCGCCAGGATTGTTGATATTCAACTTGGTTATCTTGCGGAGCGTTTGCAAGCACGCAATATAACGGTCGAGTTCACCGACGAAGCCCGCAAACTCATTATGGAGGAGGGTTACGACCCGGTCTTCGGAGCAAGGCCTTTGAAAAGAACAATTCAGCAAAGACTCGAAAATCCTTTGGCCTCTGAAATTCTGGCGGGGAAATTCGCCGAGGGCGATACTATAAAAATCGGCGCAAACGCCCACCAATTCAGCTTCGAGAAAATCTAACTGTCTGTGACAGGCCGTTTGCAATTTTATATTCTTTTTACTTGCCCTCATGCGCATTCAGATTAAACTGATATATTCAATCATCACCACAGATTATAAGATGAAATTATGACAAAATCGGATAAAAAGAAATCCTATGAAGAACACGAGGTTGTGTATCAGCAGATGAAGAAGAGGGGAATTCTTGTATGGGGACAGAAAGGAAGCGAAACAACTGTTAAGTCATGCATCCTGACATTAATAACTTCTTAAAAGACGTTCTTTCACAACCATGGGCTCCTAAAAACGGCAGGGTTATCGAGTTAGGCTGTGGCACCGGCCCGATATTGAGACGGGTTTGCAAGAGAGGATTCAGCGGAGTCGGCATTGATGTCAGCAAAACAGCCATATCAATGGCAAAAGAACAGTCGAAAGGTCTTGATATTAAGTTCAAGCAAGGTGATGTTTGCAGCTTAAATGCCAAAAGCCTCGGCAAGTTCGATATTGCAATAGACGGCTTATGCCTGCATTGTATTACTGACGTTAAGGACAGAAAAGCGTATTTTGATAACGTATTTAAGATTTTGAAAAACGACGGACTTTTTGTGCTGCTTACGATGTGCGGGCCAATGGATAGAAAGATGTTTTTGAAAGTATGTAAAGGCCATAAAATTTTTAAGAAAGTGATTTACGTCCCGGTTGAAAACGAAGGTTATAAAGGATTAGCACGGTTCAATGGAAAAAGTTATCTTCCAAACAGATATATCGGGCACTGGAAAGATATTCTCGCTGAAGTACACAGAGCAGGTTTTGAATTGAAACTAATCAGGTACAATGCAAACTGCAAAGATTTCTGTGGAACGCTTACGGTCGGAGCTTTGAAACAGGAAATCGCAGGACTGGGATAGAAAATTGTGACCTGGAATTGAACCGGAACAATAAAATTCTACAGGTTCATTGGGATGCCGCGGCCGGCGAGATATTCTTTCATGTCACGTATCGAGCATTGGCCGAAGTGCGTAATCGAGGCCATAAGAACTGCATCGGCATGGCCGTCAACAATAGCATCGTAGAGATGCTCAAGAGTACCCGCCCCGCCGGATGCAATTACGGGAATATTGACGGCATCGGCAACGGCCCTGTTTAATTCATTATCATATCCTGCTTTTGTACCGTCGGCGTCCATGCTCGTCAGCAGTATTTCACCGGCGCCAAATTCTTCGGCTTCCACAGCCCATTCGACAACGTCGATGTCGGTCGGTTCGGTCCCGGCTTTTACGCAGACCTGCCAATGGCCGGGTCTGTCCTTTGAACGGCGGGCGTCGATAGCCAGGACAACACACTGATTGCCGAATTTCGAAGCGGCCCGGCTGATTAACATCGGGTCATCAACAGCGGCGGTGTTTACCGAGACCTTTTCCGCGCCGCTTCTTAGAAGAATATCAAAATCCTCCATCGACCTTATGCCGCCGCCGACCGTAAACGGAATGAACACATTTTCGGCAACCTTCTCGACCATGTCGACGATGGTCTTGCGGGAACGAATCGTGGCGGTGATATCGAGAAAAACCAGCTCATCGGCACCTTCATCACTGTACCGTGCGCCGAGCTTGACC
>CAZFHM010000012.1:0-22215 GCA_964518825.1 uncultured Pirellulales bacterium | reverse complement strand
AAAACTGCTCTATATGCTCGCCCTGTGCGCGGTAGCTACGATTGTCGTCGGTGTGCTGACCGGCGGCTGGTTCGGCGACGGGATACAGAAATTTATACCTGCGCTGGGGCCGGTGAGGGCACGTATGATGTGGTTCGACCCGTTCAAGAACCCGATGCTCTTTTTCGGCCTGGCCATCGGATTGGGCTACTTCCAGCTTATCACCGGTCTTGTCATCGCCTTTTTTCATAACATCAAGCGAAAGGATTTCGTCGCAGCAATATGTGACCAGCTTACATGGATTGTAATGCTAAACTCGATTGTGCTGTTAGGGGCCGCCAAGGCCGGCTTTATACCGGCACAGCTTGGCAGGATTTTCGGATTTGTCGCGCTCATGCCGGCTGTTATGATTTTCTTGTTCAGTCATCGCGAAGGAGGCGTCGGGGCACGGCTGGGAATGGGTTTCTACAACCTGTTCAGCAGTGTGTTTTATCTCGGCGACGTGCTGAGTTATCTGCGACTGATGGCTCTGGGTATGGTCGGTGCCGGCCTTGCGATGGCTATTAACGTTATCGCCAAAATATCCGGCGATATACCTCTGGTAGGATTTATTGTTACGATAATGATTCTCATAGGCGGACACATCTTTAATATGCTGCTGGCGATATTAAGTGCCTTTGTGCACACACTGCGTTTGCAGTATGTCGAGTTTTTCCCGAAGTTCCTGGTCGGCGGAGGCAGGCAGTTTAAACCTTTGGCCAGGCAATATGAGTACATATACATCGACAATAAGAATGAATAATTCGTTGGGACAAGAAAGGCGGGACAGACAATGAGTTATGGACTGGCATTAGCTTTGTTGGGAGCAGGATTGGCAAGTTTTTTGGGCGGTATCGGCTCGGCAATCGGAATCAGTATCGCCGGCAGGAGCGCTACGGGCGTGCTCAGTGAAAAACCAGAACGCTACGGACAGATGTTCATTATGGTCGTGCTGCCGGGTACGCAGGGATTCTACGGCTTTTTGGGTGCGTTCATCGTTATGCTGCAGATGAATTTCTTCGGCGGCGGACTTTCCGAAGAAATCAGTACCATACTCGGCCTTCAGATATTGGCGGCGTGTCTGCCTGTCGGGATTGCGGGCCTGTTCAGCGCGATTCAGCAGGGAAAGGTTTGTGCCGGAGGTATCCTGATGGCCGCCAAAAGGCCGGAGATGGCGTTCAAGGCCGGTGTTGTTTATGCGGTTATGGTCGAGATTTACGCGATTCTCGGGCTGCTGGTGACACTGTTTATCCTGTGGTTCGGAATTCATTGGCCCGCCGCGGCAACCGCTGCTGCATAAAATGACGAACTTTGATTTTTAATCAATAGGACCGTACAGATGGAAGCCCAACAGGTAATAAACAAGATACTGTCCGAAGCGCAAGAACAGGCCGACAAGATAAAATCCGAGGCCCGGCAAAAACAGGCTGACGAGCAGACGCGGCTTGATAAGCAGCTCAGCGAATACAAAACGCAAACGAGCGAACTTGCAAAAAAGGCGGGCGAAGACAAAAAAGCGCACATGCTCGCCGCCGCCCGGATGGATATCGGCAAGAAATATCTGACACAAAAAAGAGAATTGCTGCAGGAAGTCTTCGACAAGGCTAAAGAGCAGCTTGCCTCGATGCCGGACGACCAGTACCGCCGGCTAATGAAGAAGCTGATGATGGCCGCAGTCGAGACCGGCGACGAAGAGGTCATCGTCGATACCAACGAGAAAAGGATAGACCATGAATTTATCAAGCAGGTCAATCGCGAGCTCGGGCCCGGTTTTCACGGCAACCTGAGATTGTCGGAGGAAAAAGAGACCATCGGCAGCGGATTTGTACTGCGGCGAGGCAAAATAAGGAATAACGTGTCACTGGCCGTGCTGCTCGACGAGGCGAAGAAGGAGCTGGAAATAGAGTTGGCCAAAGAGCTGTTTGCGGATGTGTGAGTAAATGAACGCGATAGCAGAAGCACCGAAAATTGATTTTTATACGTATCCGCCCGTGGGCGGCGACGACTGGCAATACGCGTTTGCCACCGCCAGGGTGCGTGCGCTCGAGACGCAATTGCTCAGTCGAGCGATGTTGGTCGATTTGGCCAATGCTCCTGATTTCACCGCGGCACTCGACCTGCTCAGCTCCACCGAGTACACCCTGCCTTCCGGGACAAAGGATTTTGAACAGGTCGAGCAGATGCTGCTGCAAAAACGTTCGGATGTAAGGCAGCTATTCGTAAGCTTAATGCTCGATGAGCCGCTGATTCAATTACTCAAAGAAAAAGATGATTTTGCCAACCTGCGTCTGGCCCTGCGAAGGCAATTGACGGACAAACCAATCGGCGTTGATTACAGCGACAACGGCAGTATCCCAGCCGAGGAATTCGAGCAGGTGTTCGAGCAGGAAAACTATTCTCACCTGCCGATGTATATGCAGGAAGCGATAGAAGAAGCGGTGCTGGCTTACTACCAGAACAAGAACGTCAGGGACATTGATTTCGCGCTCGATGCGTCGCAGGCCGGGTACAAGATTTCTATGGCTCACGAATTACAGAGCAAGTTTCTTGAAGGCCTTTTCAGGATACAGATTGATATACTCAATATCAAAACTATGCTGCGTCTGAAGTTCACCGAATCCGAGCTGAGAGATGTCTTTGTTGAGGGCGGATACCTTGAAATAGAACGCCTTAAGCACGGCCTTGATACCGGGTACGAGTTGATAGCAGCGATGTTTTTTGCAACGCCATACTATGAGATGGTCGATTCCGGCGTCAGCTATCTCTCGGCCAATAAGTCGTTCCTGAAACTCGAAGCCAACACCGACAAGTATCTTGCCGGGTTCCTTAAGCAGACTCAGCAGATAACGGCAGGACCTCAGCCCGTCATCGCTTATCTGATGACGAAAGAAGGTGAGATTCGCACGGTCAGATTGATACTGACAGGCAAGAAAAACAACCTCGAAACAAGGCTGATTCTTGACCGAATCGGAGAATAATGGAAAACAAAATAGCTGTATTGGGCAGTTCGGATTTTGTGATGCCGTTTTCGGCGATGGGAGTCGATACGTTCGACGTTACAGACGAACGCCAATCGATAATCGAGGGCGCCAAAAAAATACTCGAGGGAAAATACCCCCTGGTGGTTGTGGCTGAGAACGTTGCGCCGCAGGCTGAGAATGTGTTTGCAGCGGTTCGAAAAAAGACGCTGCCCTGTGTGCTGGTAGTTCCTTTTACTGCCGAATCAGAAGGCTTCGCCACGAAGAGTCTCGGACAGGCTTTGAAGATGGCAATGGGTATTAATATTTTACAGAACAACTGAGCTTTACAAGAGGTCTTGAATAATGGCAGAGGTAAAAGAAGGACGAACGGTAAAAGTTGCAGGCCCTGTCGTCGTCGCTGAAGGTATGACCGGCTCGAGAATGTACGATGTAGTCCGCGTGGGCAAGCTCAACCTGATAGGTGAGATAGTCGAGCTGCATGAGGACCTTGCGTCGATTCAGGTATATGAAGAGACGGTCGGCATCGGGCCGGGTGAGCCTGTCGTCGATACGCAGGCGCCGCTGAGCGTCGAGCTCGGCCCCGGCTTGATTGAGAGTATCTACGACGGCATCCAGCGGCCGCTCAACGCGCTATACGAAGCTGAAGGGGCGTTTATGAGCCGCGGTGTTACGGCGCCAGGCCTGGATAGAGAAAAGAAATGGCACTTCAAACCGACTATCGATAACGGAACGGAGGTCGGCACGGGTGACATCATCGGTGAAGTTAAAGAAAGCTCGCTGGTCAACCACAGGATAATGGTGCCGCCGGGAGTCAGCGGAACGGTTGACGGGCTGTCCGAAGGTGACTATACCGTTACGGATACAATCGGCACAGTCAAAGGCAAGGACGGCCAGACGGAACTGAAATTGATGCAGAAGTGTCCCGTTCGTAATGCGCGGGATGTAATACGAAGATTGGCGCCAGACAGAATACTTACTACCGGCCAGCGCGTCATCGACACATTTTTCCCAATCGCCAAGGGCGGAACGGCTTGTGTGCCAGGGCCGTTCGGAACCGGCAAAACAGTTGTTCAGCACCAGTTGGCAAAGTGGGTCGATGCAGATATCGTGGTCTATGTAGGCTGCGGCGAGCGCGGAAACGAAATGACCGATGTACTGACCGAGTTCCCGGAACTAAAAGACCCGCGAAGCGGCGAACCGCTGATGAAGCGTTCGGTACTTATTGCCAATACTTCGAATATGCCGGTGGCTGCCCGTGAAGCGTCGGTTTATACCGGCATCACAATTGCCGAGTACTTCCGCGATATGGGCTACACGGTAGCTCTTATGGCCGACAGCACCAGCCGATGGGCCGAGGCAATGCGCGAAATCTCAACGCGTCTCGAAGAAATGCCGGCAGAGGAAGGTTATCCGGCATATCTCGGCGCCCGAATCGCGTCATTCTACGAAAGAGCTGGACGCGTGCAGTGCCAGGGCAAGCCGCAGCGCGAAGGCGCGTTATCCGTTATCGGTGCGGTCAGCCCGCCCGGCGGCGACCTCAGTGATTCGGTCGTACAGGCGACGCTGCACGTGGTCAAAGTGTTCTGGTCGCTCATGGCTAAACTCGCTTATCAGAGACACTTCCCCGCCATCGACTGGCTGACCAGCTATTCCTTCTATAAGGAATATCTGAGGGCATGCTTCGAGGACAAAGAACAAGGTCTTGAGATGGACCAGATGATTAGAGAAGCGATGAGCCTTCTGGAGCAGGAGTCGAATCTTATGGAAATCGTCCGTCTCGTCGGAGCCGAGGCCTTGTCGCCGAGAGACAGGTTAGCACTGGAAACCTCGCGTTCTATTCGTGAGGACTATCTGCACCAGAACGCATTCCACGAGGTGGACACATTTACATCGCTTGAAAAGCAGTATGAAATGCTCAAGATGGTATTGCATTTCCACAAGGTTGCATTGTCGGCTATCGAAGCCGGTGCGGATACCGCCGATATATTCAAGCTGCCGGTACGCGAGGAAATCGCACGTGCCAAGTATATACCGCAGAAAGAAATGGCAAAAATCGGCGAGATAAGAAAGACAATCGAAACACAGATAAAGGAACTCCAACCGGTTAAGGTGTAGCAAGATGCTCAAAGAATACCAGACAGTAACAAATATTTACGGCCCGCTGATGCTGGTCGAGAAGGTCGATGACGCCCGGTTCGGCCATATCGTCGATATCGAGCTGGGCGATGGTTCGATACGGCACGGCCAAATCCTCCAGGTCGAAAGAGACAAGGTCCTGGTCCAGGTCTTCGAAGGCACAAGCGGTATTGATGTCGAAGAAAGCACGGTTCGTTTTCTTGGCAAGCCGTTGACGTTTAACGTTTCACCTGAAATACTCGGACGGGTTTTCAGCGGACTCGGTGAGCCGAAGGACGACGGGCCGGCTATAATCCCCGAACAGTCGCTCGATATCAACGGCGCTCCGATTAATCCTTCCGCTCGCGATTACCCGAACGAATTCATTCAGACGGGCATCTCGACGATTGACGGACTTAATCCTTTGGTGCGTGGACAGAAGCTTCCTATCTTTTCCGGCGCCGGCCTGCCTCACGATGATATTGCCGCACAGCTTGCCCGACAGGCAACTGTCCGCGGCAAGGGTGAGCAGTTCGCAGTAGTTTTCGCCGCGATGGGTATTACCTTCGAAGCCGCTCAGTTCTTCATCAACGACCTTACCGAAACCGGTGCAATCGAACGGGCGGTTATGTTTATTAACCTCGCAAACAATCCTGCTATCGAACGAATCGCCACGCCGAGATTCGCCCTGACCGCCGCGGAGTACCTGGCCTTCGAACGGGACATGCACGTACTTGTTATTCTCAACGATATGACCAACTACTGCGAGGCCCTTCGTGAAATCAGCGCCGCCCGAAAGGAAGTGCCGGGCAGACGGGGCTATCCCGGCTATCTCTATACCGACCTTGCCACTGTCTATGAACGGGCAGGCCGAATCAAAGGCAAGAAAGGCTCTATCACAATGGTGCCCGTGCTGACGATGCCGGAAGATGACAAGACCCATCCGGTACCGGACCTGACAGGTTACATCACGGAGGGACAGATTATCCTGTCGCGGTCACTGCATCGAAAAGCTATAGCGCCGCCGGTTGACGCCCTGCCGAGCCTGTCACGTTTGAAAGATAAAGGAATCGGCCCTGACAAGACCCGGGAAGACCACGCGGATTTATATAATCAGCTTTACGCTGCTTACGCCCGTGGTAAGGAAGCCCAGGAGCTGGCGACCATTATGGGAGAGGACGCCCTTTCCGACGAAGACAGAAAGTTTATGCTCTTCGCCGATAAGTTCGAGGCGAGGTACGTATCGCAGGGTTATTATGAAAATCGTACTATCGAGCAAACGCTCGATTTGGGCTGGGAGCTGCTCAGCATGTTCGAAAATGCTGAGCTCAAGCGAATGGATGTCAAACTGATTGAAAAGTATATGCCTCGATTCCGGGAAAAAGCAAAATCGTGATTCGTCCTTATTAACAAACTATGACCAAGGCCGTGGGCCTTGCGACGGGCGACGAAATATGCTGCAAGTTAACCCGACAAGAATGGAATTATTGCACCTGCGAAGGCGATTGGCCCTGGCGGTACGCGGACATCGTCTGCTCAGCGAAAAACGTGATGAGATTTCACGACAATTGCTGCTGATAGCCAGAGAAATTCAGCCTTTGCGACAGCAGGTGGAAAAGCAGCTGCTTGAAACCTGTCGCAGGTTCATGTTAGCCCGCGCTACGATGGAGCCGGAAAGCATCAAAGCTGCACTGGAAATACCCACCAAGAAGTTCAGTCTGACCATACAACTGACCAATATTATGAACGTCAAGGTGCCGCACCTTGCCAGGGAGATGGAAGGCGAGATTATCTGTTACGGCTTTGCGACAACATCCGGTGAGCTTGATGTGGCGTTACTTGCACTCGAAAAAGCTTTCGACAAGCTGATTGAGCTGGCCGAAAAGGAAAAGCAGGCCCGTTTGTTGGCCGTCGAGTTACAGATGACACGCCGAAGGGTCAACGTCCTCGAGCATGTAGTCATTCCGGAAATGCAGCAAACCATAAAGTTTATCTTCGACAAGCTCTCCGAAGCCGAACGCGACAATACCTCCCGCCTGATGAAAATCGCCGATATAATTAGGGCTTGATATTTTAGCACCTTAAACCTATAATTATATCGCCTGTTCGGCTGAAAGGCCTACGACTAACAGCAAAAAATGGTATATTTAGAACAATTCAGTTATTTTGTTAAAAATGAATATCAGCAGCATAACAAAATATCAATAATTTCTGATGGACAACAATTTCATAATGGAATGGGATTAAAAATGCACAATGAAGACAAAACAAGAGCGTTTACCTTAGTGGAATTGTTAGTAGTAATAGCTATCATCGCATTGCTATTGTCTGTTTTGATACCGACAATCAATAAGGCAAAAAGACTTGCCATGCGGGTTAAATGCGGAAGTAATGTAAGGCAGGATGTATGGGCTTTAACTATGTATGCCGGTGACAATAATGAACGTCTGCCTAATATCACCAGCGGCTACTGGTTGTGGGACCTTCCTTTTAATGTAACGGACGTTGTGTTTAAATATACGGGCAAAAACCGTGAGATTTTTTATTGCCCTTCAAACAGGTGGATCTCGCCGGATAGAACAGGATTATGGTACTTTACACTGGGTCTGGGTGAATTTGCACCTGAAGAAAGATGCAAGCAAAGGGATAAAAGTATAGTTGGAGCCGATAGAAGCAGCAACTATCGGGTTACCGGATACTCCTGGCTTATCAGCAGGCAGGGTGCGGCCACCCAGAATTGGAGACCTATCATATCATTCGGACCTCCGTTAAAATTCGGTTCATGGGTCAAAACAATTTCGGGAAAGCTAGACAACAGGTCTCTTTCTGAAGTCGAATTAGTTTGTGATACAATTATCAGCAGTGCGGCATATGGAACCGATCCCAGAGACCCCCTTGAAGCTGTTATGAAAACTCCGGGCGGCACACAAACGATGTGGGGCTGGCCTAGTCCATCAAACCATCTTCTGAGAAATGATAAGGTAGAAGGAGGAAACGTCGGATTTTGTGATGGCAGTGTATTTTGGCGAAAATTCGATAAAATGATGTATAGAAATCAATACGGTGAGCCGGTTAACTGGTGGTAAAATTGCCGGACCATTATATTTCATTCCGAACTTTTTCATTATAGATTTTCTCAAACTTTCCCCCTTATCATAGTATAATTTAATCTGGAATGAACCACTCAAAAGTGGTACAAGTATAAGAAAATGATATGTATAATGAAAACCTGATAATCAAAAAAAAGGTGCAGTTGAGCGAACCTCAGCTTGTAATGGGCCTGTCCGGCTGGATGGACGGCGGCGACGTTTCAACAGGCACAATCAACTATCTCGTTAACGAGCTTAACGCCAAAGAGGTTGCCGAAATAAAGCCCGGCGGTTTCTACATCTACAATCTCCCCGGTTCCATGGAAATAGCCTCGATATTCAGGCCCCACTGCAAAATCGAAGACGGCCTGGTAAAAGACTACGACCTGCCCTGCAATACCTTCTACTGCAGCCGTGAGCATAACCTCCTGCTGTTTTCAGGGACCGAGCCTAATGTCAACTGGGAGATATTTGCCGATGCTGTTTTTGATGTTTGCAGACAGTTTGGCATTGAAAGAATTTATTTCATTGGAAGCGTAGCCAGCCTGGTGCCGCACACCCGTGAACCGAGGCTGTTCTGTTCCGTATCGCACCCGGCGATAAAGGAAACATTTGTTCATTACGGCGTGAAGCTTTCCAGCTATGAGGGCCCCGCCAGCATCGTAACCTTCCTGACCACCCTTGCTGCGCGTCATAATATCGAAATGGCAAGCTTTGTCTGCACCATCCCGGCCTACGTACAGGGCTACAATCCTATGTGTATCGTCTCCGTGGTCAGAAGGCTTGCAGGAATCCTCGAAATAGAAATACCGCTGGACGATATACAGCAGACCAGCGAGAAGTTTGAAAAACGGCTCAACACCATCGTCGAGCAGCAGCCGGAGCTGGCCGGAAATATCCGGAAACTTGAAGAAGACTATGACAACGAGATATTTAACAACGAGATGGGCGATTTGAAAAACTGGCTCGAGCAGCAGGGTATTCGGCTCGACTGATTTGGGCGGACGGGGGCAAGAGTCTGGTCAAAGCGTCGTTGAAAAATGACGCGGATTTTGATGGTTATTTTACGTTTTTGCACTCTATGCGTTTGAACTGGCGACGAGTTTATGTAGCGTTGTTTGCACTGCAGATTGTTCTGGCGGTGTACCTGCTGTTTACATACCTTGGCGGCAGGTCCAGAATAACAGTTGAAAAACCCCACACGGCTCAACCACGAACATCGGCCGATGCAAACGAGCTGGGCAGGCTGGGAGCGGTGGGTATCGGCGCTGTTCACAAGGCCAAATTCGTCAACTTCAACGAAGACAAACAGGTCAGCAGGGAATTCGGATTCGAAGAGCTGCTTCACAAGACAGGGGACCAGTGGGAAATTTCGAAACCCTTTTTGAATCTGTATCAGCAGGACTTCGATTGCAGAATTACCGCAGAATCAGGGGTTGTACTTGCCGAAGACCTGGCGGGTACTGCCGATATTAAAGAGGCTACTCTAAGGGGTAACGTCATCGCTCATATCACCCCCAAAGGCCAAACCGGCCCCGGGCAGATAGACATTTATCTTGATGATATTGTTTTTATAAGTGACCGTTCGCTGTTCCTCACCGCCGGGCCTGTAAAGGTATTAGCCAAAGATATGCAGTTACTCGGCAGAGGCCTGGAGGTTGTTTATAACTATGCGGAAGACAGGCTGGAGCTGTTCAGGATTATCGACCTTGAGAGCTTATGCCTGAACAGGGTCGGCAGCAGGACAGGCCTGGGACAAAACTATGATGACAACCGCCCTGCCGCCTCCGCCCAAACTAAACCTGACGAATCGATTGCCGCTGCGGACAGGTATCGAGCTGTTCTGAATACAGATGTAATCATTCGCTCCGCCGGGCAGGTACTCACGGCAGATGACAAGCTTATCATACGAAATATTATTCGCAGAAAAACCCCTGCCGTACAGAATCATGACAGCGAACCTGTAGAACCCAACAGAGCCGAAAGTATATCTGACGGCAACCTTCAGGATATAATTGTTACCTGTCGCCAGGGCCTTGTAGTCTGCCCTATGGACATCCCTGTTCCACAGGCCGGATTGCTGACGACGCCGGCAGTTACTACGGCAGATTCGCATTTGGACCCCGGCCGGGCGACCGAACACAGCGACGTCAACTCTCTAAAGGCCAGAACTATAGATTATGACGCCTTTACGCGGGATGCTGTAGCCGCAGGCCCGGTGACATTGACATATCACACAAAAGATTCTGCAGGGCAAGGCGGCGATGTGACTGTAACTATAACCGCACAGGACAAACTTACCTATCAGCCGGATTCGAGACGTGTAATCTTCGAAGGCAACTGTCTGGCTGCCTTTGTTCGCGCCGACCCTGAAAACGAGCGCCGCTATACTATAGCTGCTCCCAAAATTACAGCTGTCCTTTCAGCAAATCAGCACACCGCCGAACCGATTTATGTACAGCATATCGCAGCCGAAGGCGGAGTTACCGCCGTTGCCCATGATATCCGTGCGGGCAGGGATACGGCACAGTTCATCGCACCTCGAATCGATTACTTCACGGATGAAGGAAACATCGTGGCCGCGGGACAGTCGGAACTGACGCTGTGGACTCGGCTGGAAGGTACGTCAGACAAGGTACAGCCCGTTCGAATAACCGCAAAAGAAAGTGTACGGTTTTCTCCATCGCTCAATACGATTACCTTCGAGGGCGATTGCTCTTGTGAAACAGTCAGGGAAAATGACTTGCAGGCTGCCATGTACACCCTGCAGGCACAGAATATTTTAATTGAGCTGCAGCAGGAACAGAAAAATGTGTCGGCTCTTGCAGTAGCTGGTGTGAAAAGGGTCTTTGCCCGTAACGATGCTGTCATCAGTGCAATATCCCTTCCTGACAGGAGCAAAATAGCGGAGTTTACCGCTAACGAAATAGTGTATGATTCGGCCGACGAAAATATCTCTGCAATTGGCCTGTCCCGTCTTGTGTATTTTGCAAAGGATACCGAGGGGCAGTCCGGCAGTCTTAGTGACGCACCCGTCACGATAACGGCACGGGAAAACGTGATTTTTTCCCTGGCGTCCAACCAGGCGCTTTTCCGGGGGCAGTGTGTGTGCACTATGATAAGGGCCGATACCGGCACGGCTCGAAAATACCGGCTCACCGCACCGGAAGTGTCCGTTGATATCGCTTCGTCCGGCGGCGGCCTCTTCGGCTCGGCTGGAATTGATTACCTTACTACCGGTGATAACGCCGTTATAGTAGTGACACCGATTAACAGCATTGCGGAATTGGCTCGATTTACTGCTTCAAGGATAAAATATCATGCAGGCCCAGGCAGTATCATTGCGGACGGGCCCTGCGATTTCACCTTTTATGCGAACGATTTTATGCCGGCCAAGACTCTCGGCGCAGCCGTACCTGTCCAGATATATGCCGAACAGAAAACGACGTTTCTGCCTGCTCACAATAAGCTTACTTTTGAAGGCCAATGCGTCTGCACTATGGTAAGAAGCAGGCTCGATTCGCAGAACAAATATACCCTGTCGGCTCCCATAATAACTATTGACCTGTCAAAGCAGGCCGAACAGGACCTCGCCGCATCGGCGCTCGGTATAGAAAAATTCACGGCGGACGGCGGCTTTGTGCAGATATCGAGTGTTAAAACGGTCTCCGACCGGCTCGTTGCATTCAATAAAATCAAATGCAGACAATTCGTTTATGATACCGATGAAAAGCTCTTCACCGCCGCCGGGCCCGGGGTAATCACCGTCGACAATTCCAGCATCGATGAATCGAAAGAACAAAGCAACCGGCTCAGCATCACAAAAAAGTGCTATGCATTTCTGAGGGATTTTGAAACTCTGCGGTTCGACCTGCGCACGAATCATATTCTTGCCCGCAACGATAGAAATAAAATGCTCGCCGACTATTTCCCAATCGTAAACGGTCGGAACGACCAGCAAATTAAAGCTTCCGCCGGCGCCATCGAAATCGAACTGGCCACGGCAGCGAACGGTCGAGACGAAATATCGGCCTTACGGGCCTTCGAGGGTATTACTTACGAAGACGCCGATAATCAGTTCACAGCCGGTCAGATGGCTTACGACGCTAAAACGTCCCTCGTTAAGGCAGAGGGTAGTGCCTTTCATCGCTGTTACCTCAACGGCGCGATTGTTGACAATATTGTCTATGACCTCAACCGGCGAGCCGCAGTCAACATCGACATGACCGACCCCGGAAGGGTTCAGGTAGTCGAATAACTCCGGTTAAACAGGCATCCGCCGCATTCCAGAAATCCTCGCAGTTATACCGGCCGTCTTTATCGGACAATCTTTTTAGTGTGGCTGGGATTTGAGACTGCAAAAACGTTTTCTATATTTTATTGGGTACCGGTTCTTGGGAGTCGGTCCGGTTATACCTCGTCTAAAGGCGGGGTTATTTGAACTATTATTTAGGGTGCGGATGAAGAAATGAAACTCGGCGGATTTGGATTCGGAAAAAACGGGGCCCAGGATGACAGTTTTATCGAAGCCGACCAGGGCGATGAGCAAATAAAGGGATTGTCATATCTTTATGTCCCGCAGGAGGAGCCGGAGCAGCAGGATACTCAGCCGCAGACGACGGGAGTGGCGGATATCATCGACATGCTGCGGCAGCAGGGCAAAATTGACAACCAGCAATATCAGCACCTCAGACAGCAGCAGCTATTACGGCCGGAAGGGCTAACAGAACAAATCCTCGCAGAAAGCGGATTTGTTAATACCGAGGATGTTCTCCAGGCCAAGGCGCAGATGTACGGCATGGAGTTCCGCTCCATTATGCCTGAGCAGCTTGACAGGAATCTGTTCGAGCAGCTCGGTGTCGAGCTGGACTTTGCCAGGAAAAACTATGTCTGCCCGGTTAATGTTTCTGATGGAACACTTGTCATAGCGACTTCGGACCCGGCCAATATATTCGCCATTGAGGATGTAAAGAGGAAGACCAGCATGGATGTGAAAGTCGTTCTCTGTCGCCCGGAGAATATAGAAGTCTTATGCGATGCAATGCGGGAAGAGATTATAGATTATGACGTCGATAATATTATTTCCGATATGACCGATGTCGAGGTCGTTGAAGATGTGAAGAAAGATTTCGAAGACCTCGAACGGATGGCGGGCCAGTCGCCGGTCATCAAGTTCGTCAACTATCTCATCAGCAACGCCATCAACTCAGGCGCCAGTGATATACATATCGAGCCAAAAGACAAGCAGACCAGAATCAGGTATCGTATCGATGGTGTGCTTTTCGAGACGATGCAGTGCCCGGCCAAGATGCATCCTGCCACGGTTTCGCGTATCAAGATTATGGCCAATCTGGACATATCCGAAAGGCGGCTGCCGCAGGACGGAAAGGTCTCCGTAATCGTCGGAGGCAGAGCCATCGACCTTCGAATCTCGGTGCTGCCTACCAACCGCGGCGAGAAAGTTGTTATCCGAATTCTCGACAGTAAGTCCGTCATGCACGGACTGGAATGCCTGGGTATGGAGCAGGGTACTCTCGAACAATTCAGCAAACAGATAACTATGCCAAACGGAATCTTCCTGGTAACAGGGCCCACAGGTTCGGGTAAAAGTACGACCCTTTATGCGGCGCTGGCACAAATGGACGGCGATAAGCTTAATATCTCAACGGTCGAAGACCCGGTCGAGTATGAGCTGGACTTTTGCAATCAGGTCCAGGTCCAGGAAAAAATCGGGCTCAGCTTCGCCTCGGCGCTGAGGTCGCTGCTGAGACAGGACCCGGATATCATTATGATAGGAGAAATTCGTGACCAGGAAACCGCAAGAATTGCCGTCCAGGCCGCGCTTACAGGACACCTCGTATTTTCAACACTGCATACCAACGATGCGTCAAGCTCGGTAACAAGGCTGGTTGATATAGGTATCGACCCGTATCTGATAGCAGCCTCGCTTAACGGCGTCCTTGCTCAGCGCCTGGTGCGAAGAATCTGCCCGAAGTGCAGGCAATTATACGAGATGCCTGAGCAGATGCGGATACATATAGAGCGGGCGGGAATAGACCCGTCCCAGCTTTATCGCGGCGCCGGCTGTGAGCACTGCCACAACTCGGGCTATGTGGGGAGAGTCGGAATTTATGAGATGCTCATAATAGACGATGCCTTCCGCAACATGATTAACAAGAACCCGTCGGTGGCGCCGATGCGCAGCCTGTTCAGACAAAGAGGATGTAAAATGCTGTTCGACGACGGTCTTGAAAAGGTAAAAGCGGGCCTGACGACCATAGAAGAAGTATTAAGAGTCACCGAAATATCAACTGATATACCTGACGCCACCCCGGGTGCATAAGCAATGCTAAAGAGATTTTTAATAGTCGGTTTGGTCCTGGTGCTGGCGGGAGTTTCCACCCTGCTGTGGCTGACTCGGCAGGAGTCGAAATGGCAACAGCTGCGCGACAAATGCAGGGCAAAGTATGCCGCAGGTTCCAAAGACTTCCTGCATGACTGGCTTGAGATGCCCGATGACCACCGTACTTCGCTTTCACGGCAAAAAGATGACAGCACCAACAGGACAATCGAAGAGCTTCAGCAGGAACAGTACGAGCGATTCATTGCGGATTTCGATGAGCTTGGCAGTATTGAACCCCGACTTTACCCCGTGGCGAGGATACTGTACGGTGACGACTGGCAGGAGAGACTGCGTGAATATAATAAGCAACGCCAGTTAAAAGAGGCGTTTTTCGCTGGCTCGGTTATATGCTGCAGTGTCGGCGGCGCGCTCGTATTAAGCTCGCTCATCGCAATAGGAATTGTACAACTGCACAAGGCAAGGCTGCGTAAGCATTCGGACACTCCGACAGTCCAAACCGAAACAGAGCAGAACCCCGAAACAGGTCAAGCCGAAGAAAACCAAAAACCGCAGAAAACCAGACTTGCTGCGATTCTCAATTGTCACAAATGTGGAGACGAAAGCGCTGATAAACCGTCGAATACTGCCGAGACACAACTGCCGCCTGATAGCACCAACGGTAAAACGGATAGTAACGACGCCGATTTTACAAAGCATTTATACACCGACCGCGGGTCAGTCGAACCTGATAAACACCAGCGAAGGACAAGCATAAAACTTGCCGAGCTCATCACCGGCAAACAAAAAGACGCGGACTCTTCAAGCTGCGCCGACAAAAGCTTTTTTAGCTCTTACAAGGGTATAAAACAGGCAAAAAGCGATATTGACCGCGGAGCCAAAAAATTCAGCAAGGATGCGAAAATGGCAAGGCAAATAAGTGAAAAAAAACCGGATTTGCTGAACGATACTCTTAACAAGTTGACCGAAGAGGTAGCGGCGATTAGAAGCTATGCCGGCCAGCAGGAGGAAAGGGTAAAAAAGTTTCAGGGGGGCCATGACTGGAATATCATCCGAAGTTTCGCACTTCGTGTAATTCGTTGTATAGACAACCTCGAAAGAAAGATAAACGCCCTGGCCCGGGCAGACGGGGCAACCGAACATTTACAGGAGCTAAGGGACGAGCTGCTCTTTGCGCTGGAATCTACCGGGCTCGAACAATTCGAGCCGCAGGTTAACAGCGATTACCGCGGGCAGGAAAAAACCGCCGAAGCCGTCAAAGGCAAGGCCTCTGCGGACAGCGACGAACTCAAGGGCAAAATTGCCGACGTCGTGAGATGCGGGTATCGATATATGGTTGACGAAGAAAATTTCAAAGTTGTTCGAGCAGCACAGGTGAGAGTGTTTGGATAATTCGCGGGCAACCCCCGTGCAGAGTACGAGGATGAAAATGACTACTATAGCGGGCATAGATTTGGGGACAACATACTCGGCGCTGGCGATTTTAAACACAATCGGCAAGCCGGAAATTGTTCCTAATGCAGACGGTGACCGACTGACGCCTTCGGCAATTTTCTTCGACGAGGAAAATAAGGATTTGGTGCGGGTCGGTATCGAGGCTGTTAATTCACGCTACCTGAACGTGGAGCGGTCGGTACGCTGGGTCAAACGGCACATCGGCGATTCAGCTTATGCCAGGGAGATTGACGGCAAGAAGTGGACCGCTGTCGATTTGTCGGCACTGATTCTTAAAAAACTCAAACAGGAATGCTCCGCAGAGCACGGCGAAATACACGACGCGGTGATTTCAGTTCCTGCACACTTCGACGAGATACGCAGAAAAGCGACTATGGATGCCGGCACCCTGGCCGGGCTGAATGTTATCGGCATTGTAAACGAGCCGGTGGCCGCGGCCTTATATTATGCGACAACGCGAAACGTTGCAGGAAAAACGCTTATTTTTGACCTCGGCGGCGGAACGTTCGACGTAACAATCATGAACGTTAAAGGTCAGAACATGGAAATCCTGTGTTCACAGGGCGACCATGC
This sequence comes from uncultured Pirellulales bacterium, assembly GCA_964518825.1. GTDB lineage: Bacteria > Planctomycetota > Phycisphaerae > Sedimentisphaerales > Anaerobacaceae > JBBABK01. The sequence goes on along the minus strand of CAZFHM010000012.1, from coordinate 5,623 downwards.
ACTGGGCGGAATAGACTTCGATGCAAAAGTCCTTACCATAATGGAGCAGGCTTACCGCGAAAAATTCGGCGCAGAGCTAATCAACAGCGAAGAGGAGCGGGCGAAATATGAAGACGAAGCTGAAGATATTAAAAAGACGCTCTCGCGGCGAGACTCAGCGAAGAAAATGCTCTACGGACGAGCTGGTAATATGAGGATAGAAATTACCAGGGGCATGTTCGAAGAGGCTATCAAGCCTTTGATTGACAGGTCGGAGATTCTGCTGGAAGTGGCGATGGATGAGGCCGGGCTCAAGCCTGAGGACATCGATAAGGTGCTCCTCGTGGGAGGCAGCAGCCGTATTCCGTTAGTACAGAACAAGCTCCAGGCAAAGTTCGGTTTTGAACCTGAGACAGCGGTAAATCTGGATGAATGTGTAGCACTTGGGGCCGCGGTGCATGCCGGCCTGACGATGATGCGGGATAATCCCAACTCTGTTCTCGCAGGAATTGCCGGCGGGCTCAAAGACATCAACCTGACCGACGTGTGTAACCACAGTTACGGAACAATCTGTGCGCCGATAGACAAGAAAACGGGCAGGCGGGTCGTCGAGAATCGAATAATCCTCAAAAAGAACACCCCCCTGCCGTGCGAGCAGTCACAGGTTTTCTACACTATGGCTGAAGGACAAAGCGAGCTGCAGATTACGGTGACGCAGGGTGAAGATACACAGCCGCAGTACGTCAACAAAATCGCGACGCATACATTCGAGCTGCCGACGGACCGCCCCGCCAAATGTCCGATTGAAGTGACATACAGTTATGACGTTAATCAGCGAATGCACTGTAAGTTTCGTGACGTGCAGTCCGGCAGAACGCTTGAAATTGACTTTTGTCTGGATAAAAGCGGCGAATTTTCCGAAACCCAAACATGCGACAAAACAGAACAATTAGAGCTTATGAAAGTTCAATAGTGTCGTCGGTTCGCAGATTCACGCAGAGATGTACATTGCTGCTTGGCAGGCTGACGTCGAAAGTGGTACAGCGCCTTCACCTTAAAATACAGCAAAAAGAAACGCCCGGCGACAGCGGTACAGACATATCACAGGCGATTACAGACTGTCAAAGCGAAAGCGACAGCCTGGACTGCACCTGTTTTGTCGAGCAGGACCTCGACGGCAAAACGATTTTTACGGTCAGGATACGCGGCAGTATATACGCCGACCAGCCCGGCCGCAGGGTAAATCTCAGCGTGAAATTCGATGACCTCACCGACGGCGATTCCCATGCGACGGTTGTTTACGTAAAACCTGTTGACGGTTGCCGGCCGGAACCGAAGCCGTTCGAGTTTATTTGCGACCTGGGCAGGCTTAATGAAGTTGAAACAGAAATACCGGATTGGCTGTCCGTAGCCAAAATCAGGACCTCAATGATGGCATTTGCCCGCCGGGGCGTAAGACGGTTGCTGCTTAAAGGTTCGGTCCTGTGTCAGGACACAGGCCGGGAATTTGCCGCGTGCAGAAGTACATTCGAATATGACAATAGCGAATTCGGCTATATCGACGTGGCTGAGAATATTGAACGCAGCCGGGCGCTGGCTGTTACACTGGCCTTTTCTCTCTGTGCCGCGGACGGGAAAATGTACAACTGCGAAATCGAAAACATAAAGGGTTGGGCATGCAGCCATATTGAGCCGACCTCGGACAGCAGGATGCAAAAACAGATGGAGCGGGCCCTGCGAAAAACCATCCGGTTCTTCAAGAGAGGCTATAAAATTAACACGGCCGCATTGGCGAAACAATTAGCCCAGATTGCACCTGCGGCTGAGCGGTATTATATTATTGAGATGTGTCTGTCCGTGGTAGGCTCGAAGGGTTTTGTATCTGCCGGTCAGATTTATATGCTAAAGAAGCTGGCTGTTTGGCTTGATATAGACCCGGCAAGGTTCAGGGATATGGCCGAGCGGCTGGCCCCGGCAAATACGCACCAGGTAAAAGACATGGAGCTGATATTCGGGCTGGACGCACAAATGACCAGCGAACAGACAAGGAAAACGCTCAATAATGAATACCGAAAATGGAATGCCCGCGTTACAAATATAGACCCCGCAATCCAGACCCAGGCCGAGCAGATGCTCAATCTGATTGCCCAGGCCAGGACCCAGTATATCGGATGAGAATTTCCATTGCCGCGTAAGTAGGCCGGCCGGCAATTTTATCTTAAAACATCCCGCAAAAAATCTTGAAAAAGCTTTTAGACCTGCTACAATGCAGGTTCGTGAGGGAAGTACTGCTATCGGCGACGCTATCTGGCTTCGTGAAGGGTGATGAGTGAAGTGGAAAGGGTCGGCCGCTGGAGAGGAGTTTCATCCGACGGTAGAGTCCCGATTTTTAGGCGGCAGCAGAGATTAACCTCTGCCGGAAAGGACTATTAAAAACAGGTGGCAAAGGAGTGCATAAGTGAATAAGCCTAAAGAATTTACCCGTTCGATGTCGATTCAATTAGGGATGGCGATATGAAGCTGGCCAAGAGAAAACCTACCGGTCGTGAGAAGGACCAGGCGGCTATCGAGCTGCTCGAAGAATTGAGGCAGAAGCTGTACAATGAAAATTCTTCGGTAGCCCGCCGTGCGGCCTTTAATCTGTCATGGATGCAGGAAGATGGGCTGGAAATTCTCGAAGAGGCATTATTCGGAAAAGCCTGCCGCCGGATTAAAAGTGCCGCCTGCTACGGGCTGCGCAGTATGCACGGAAGAATGAAAAAGGCCGGCGAGGAGCTCATACGAAAAGGCGCACAAAGCTCTGATAGCGGCACCAGGGACGTTTCAATAACTGCCATTAGGTTGATGGAAAGGCCGGCTTCGGAAAAAAGAAGCAAATTCGAAAAACCTCGAAGAACAGGCAGATTTCAAATAAGGGAGGTACGGGGCAAAAACAAGCGACGCCCAATCAGCCATACCAGCCCCCTGCCGGGGCGGCCGGGACGCTTCAATTCTGACAGGAGGTCACCGCGGCGGTAAAGTTCCATCACAAAAGACCTTAACAGCGTACTATCGTGCCGGTTGTGGTTCGGATGCGCATCAGAGGGGGACCAAAACAACGCAAATCCTAATCTTCTTGACATAAACCCTTATCTGTCATATACTAATACTGACTTGGCTGCGAGGACATACTCCTGCTATTTTCTGGCCCGGTGGACTATTGAGGTTTACACCTTGGGCTGATGGGTTGAACAAAGATGGAGAGAGAATTGGGCAATACCGCTGACAACACGAATCCTTTCCCATCTGACGTTGGCACGATGCCCGCCGGAGACTTCCTCATCTGGCAGCCTTCTGTATTTATGGCTGTCAGTGAGCAGATAGAAGCTATAGGCAAACGTGACTGCGCGGTGATAATCAAGGGTGAAACGGGCACAGCCAAAGAGACACTTGCCCGCCAGATTCATTTACACAGTTCTCGCGCACCAGAGCCTTTCATTCCGGTAAACTGCGGTGCACTGCGCGGAAGAATACTTCAAAGCCAGCTCTTCGGCCAGGTCAACCTCGCCCCCAGCGGAAAAGAGACAATAAGTCTCGGCGTTTTCAGAGCCGCCGACGGAGGGACGGTGTTCCTCGATGAGATTGACAAACTTGCCATCGATGCCCAGGCAAAAGTCCTGCAGGTACTGCAGCGGCGAATTGTTCAGCCGAGCGGCCTGGGCGAACAATTCGCAGTAAATGTGCGGGTCATTTGTGCTACCGACCAGGATTTGCGGCAGGCTATTCAGGACGGACGATTTATGCCCGATTTGTACTTTCGCCTGAACGTCGCAACGCTCGAATTACCGCCGCTGCGGCAGCAGCCTGATGATATTGTTATACTCGCCAGATACTTCCTCGATTTGCACGCACAGATGTACAACGAGCCGGCTAAAGAATTAGAGCCGTCGGCCGTCAAGGCATTGATCAGATACAATTGGCCGGGCAATGTACGCGAGCTTGCCGGAGTTATGGAACGCGTGTTCGTAATGAGCCGCTCGAACAAGATTACATCCCAGGATTTGCCCACCGAGATTATCACCTCGGATGTGCTTGCCGCCGACAGAAAGGAAAAGGATTTCCCGGCGCTCGATGATGTGGACCGAAAGCTCATAATGCGGGCGCTCGAGAAAACAAAAGGCCAGAAAATGGCCGCGGCAAAACTGCTCCAGATAGACCACCGAAAGCTCAACAGGCTAATCAAAAAATTCGACCTCGAAACAAGCATCTTCAAAGAAGACTAAAAACCCTTCGCACGCCGGCCAATCGAATCGTCGTCGTAATACCTGCCATTTATGCAATTTGTGCCGAATAAGGTAATTTCTCTTTAACTTGTTTCAGCAACAATAGTTACAAAATATTCGCCGCTTATTTACTTACCAAAATGGTAACCACAGGCCCATAGTTCAGACGAAAACAATCCCTTATAATTATTTTTGTAACTGCTTTTTCGAAAAAGACTTAAGAGTTTTGCATCCCAAAAAGATCTTGTTGGCACAGTTCTTGCAGAAACACTTGTTAAGGAAAAGTACAGCCTTTTTGAAAGTTGCAGATAAATGTATTCATCCGAAGGATATGTATTAGCAGTTGGGCTAAAAGATTGCTGCAACGGCCTGAAGGACTTGCCGGTTCGGCTCTGTTCGGTCGATACGAGCTTTGAGGCCCTCAAGCAGCTTCGCCATGAAGTTCCGTCTGTCCTTTTAGGTTTGTGGGACCTGCCCGATATGCCTAATGGCGCGATGTTCAGGCGGGTACTGGCCGGCGCTGCTTCGGTGGCGACGGTAACTTTGGTTGAGGTTGGTGACACCGCTGCTGAAGTCGCCGCTCGCAGCCTCGGCGTGACGGTGGTTCTCGACGAGAACGTTGATAAACAGGCCCTTGCCGAGCTGCTCACTCAGCTCTCAGCCGTCTCGGCCGCTACGGGTACATAGGTTAACGGCCGTGTTGTGCGACTGTTTTGAAAAATGAATATACTCGAATTTTCTCCTCCTCTTTTTGGGCTTAATAATCACGTCGCCTGGCGGGATTATTGGGCCCTTTTTGTAAGTAATCACGGCTGGGTATCAGCTGTGACAAAATAATTCCGGGGTTAACATTTTTTGGTGACGAAGGAATTATCTGTCTTTGTATTTAGCCCCGTCACTTCGTCCCGATGTCGTTTTCGGGACAATGACGGGGTCAACAAATCCGTCCATATTTACCCGCCCTGCGCCAAACCTTGTTAGAGATATAATCAACACCAAAACTTGAAAACGACGTTTTCGTGCGGGACTTACGCCCAATGAATCAAACCACGGATTTGGTCCCGCTCATCCGTCTTCGTCCCAACTACGCCGGACAGGCTCGCCGCGGGGACTTTTGTCTTGCAGTTGGGTGGGAATTTTGGATAATACTTGTTTAGTATGAAGAAAGACGCCGCTTTGACTTGTTAAAACGAGACTCAGCGGCGTAGCTAAGTAGGTATAAATGGGAAATCCCAGTTTAAGCTTATAGAAAGAATTGAGTGTCATGCTAAAGACAAAGGAATTTACGCTTGAATTAGGAGAAATAGACGCTGGCGAAAACCCGCTTCGATTGGAAGGGAAGAATAAAGACATTACCGAACTGGCTGAATCGATAAGGAGGA
>CAZFHM010000011.1:5522-22281 GCA_964518825.1 uncultured Pirellulales bacterium | reverse complement strand
AAAAAAGATGAGGGAAAAGAAATTTTGTTACTTGACTTTGAGCTCTTCATAGGTGGTAAATACGAAGTTACTCAGCGTCAATATGAGGCGGTTCTCGGCCCTAACAGGAAGTTTAAATTCATAGGCGATGAGTATCCCGCAGAAAACGTAGAGTGGTATCAGTGCGGGATGTTCTGCAATGCTGTATCGAATAAGACGGGTTTGAAGATGCGGCTGCCGACGGAGGCTGAGTGGGAATATGCCTGTCGCGCGGGTACCGATACGGCGTTCAATACGGGAGCAACGATAATCGCAGGCCAGGCGAACTACGATTGCGGCCAGTCTTACCAGGGCGGGCGGACGGGTTCGCCGATGAGCAGGACGTGTAAAGTCGGCAGCTATCAGCCGAACGCATTCGGTCTGTATGATATGCATGGAAACGTGTGTGAGTGGTGCCAGGATATTTACAAAAATGATTTCTACAAAAAGGGTCCACAGGTCGACCCTGTTAATGACGGGCGTAAGGGTTCTCGTGTAGTCAGAGGCGGCTCATGGATTCATCCTCCGGTTATGGTTCGCTGTGCCGACAGGAACAAGCGGATTCAGGGCGCGGACAGGAAATATCTCGGTTTTCGCGTTTTGATGGAAGTCGAATGAAAATTAATCGCTGATTACACAGATTAAATTGATTACGCTGATTCAAATTGGCCGACTTCCGCTGACAGCGGAAGTCGGCCATTAGATTTAAGTTGAAAGAATTTTAATTATTTTTGGGGGTAGCCGACTGTTTGTGCCAGTGTGATTTTCTGGTCGGGCCGCAGGTTCATCGCTTTGGCAAGGGCCGGTTTATTTACGTATCCACGCACAACGGTTGCTAATCCTTCGGAAGCGCAGAACAGGTAAACGTTCTGGGCGATGAAGCCGGTGTCGGCAGCGGAGTAGAAGTCCTTGTCCTCGTCGGAACCTCTTGTCATTTTTGCGTAGTCGGCGACGTAAACGAGATTGACAGGTGCGGTTGCGACGAACGGCTGGCCGCCTGTCTTTGCACGTATGTCTTCTTTGAGGACGGGGATTAGTGCGTTTGCGTTGGCGTCGTAGAGGAACAGGCCTTTTGCTGTGGCGACGTAGATATCTATTTCCTGCTGGTTCATTGCGGTCGGCGCGGTGCGTTTTCCGTCGGGTCGATTGATTCCGAACGCGGCCCAGAGCAGATTCGAGAGGACCTGGTCAGGCAGCTCCTGGGTGCTGAATTCGCGGGAGGTCTTTCTTTCGCTCAGGGCCTGCATCAGCGGTTTGCCGCCGTCGGTCTGTGGTTTTGGGAGCTGGATGGTTTCGGTTTTTTCCGCGACGGGTTCCGTTTGTTCTTCTGTTGCAATTGAAGATGCGTAGATGAATAGTGCGACCAGCAATACGAGAGCGAGTTGTAGTGATTTAGTTTTCATAATATTTCTCCTGTAATTAAATTACTTAGCCACAGAGCAAGTATTATAGCCACAGAGCTCACAGAGGTCACAGAGAAATTAATTAAAAAGACGATTGACGAAGCGGCAGCGGCGGGTTTGGTCGGTGGCGGCGGAAGTGGTCGGTCGGGGTGCAAGGTTTTTTCGACGCTTGACTTGCGCTGGTTGAAGCACATTTTTAGCGGCCTATACGGTCGATTAGGTCCGGAGTGACATCCGCGGAGGAGAAAAACTTTTCGCGTCGCAAGTGCTTGTTATAGCGGGGGTTAAAAATTTTCAGCATTTCGGACGGAGGTTTGGCACGGCATTCGCAATAGTATTTGGGCGAAAGACGACGATAAGAAAAGACGAAAAAGAAGAAAAGAATAAGGCTCTTTGAAATAAAAATACTACCAGCGATAGTCACGGCGGTAAATCCTGCGGCCCCGGGAGAATACTAAGATTGTTTGGGCTGCCGGGGAAACCGTCCGAGAAGTGACACGCTTTGATTAAGAGAGCGAGCACGATTGTTCAGCAATCGTGATTATATATGCTCACGAGGAGTTTTCTCCCCCCAAGCTGGGTCTGTGCGCAGTCAGACGTGGCTCGACGGCCCGGCATTAAAAGCCTGCACGGCGTAAGCCGTGATAATTATAAGGGCAGAGAATCTCTCATTTTTCTCCTCCTCTTCTTCGCTGGGTCAACGCAGTTGTCCCAGCGGTCAATAAGCACGGCATTGTTCGTGATGAGAAATAAAGTGTTGACGACTCTCACTCTCTCCTCTTCTTCGCCGGGGTTGCGAACCACGCGTAAACAAAGGCAGGCCCGGCGGCAAGCAACCCCCCGCGTCTTCTTGACGAAGACAAGAGCGGGGGACAGCTATAGAGTAACTCACTCTCTCTCCTCTTCTTCGCTGGGTGGGTGCAACGCCCGTTATACCAACCCAGCGTATGATATTAAGCGCGGCCTTGGCCGCGATAGTCAAAATAAAGGCAGTAAGATTTTAAGATGTTCTTCTTCGCTGGGTTCGCACTTTACGACGTAATGTCGAGGGCGTGCCCAGCATAAAATCGGACACGGCCCGGCCGTGATTGATATAAATTAAAAACCAAAGAACCGAAGATAGCGAAGCTTAGACCCTCATTCACCTTCTTCGCTGGGCTTTGGCGGTCGCAAAAGACGCACGCCCAGCCATGAAAGCAGACACCGGTTTGGTGTGATGGTTATACAGTAAAGGTACGCGCAGCGGGGGCAACGATTAAACAGCACCCACTGTTGTCTTCGCCAAGAAGGCGCGGGTGCGCAGGAGCACGATTAAATGGAACCGTTAGTAAGGACAAATCTTTTGGCAGTTGGAGTTAACGGCAGAACACAGTTGCTTAGTGAGCTGCCGATTCGGCTTGTAAGCGTTCAGTCGGCGGCCGAGGCCGTTGTCTGTATAAGGAACGACAGGTTCGAGAGTGTGCTGAGCACATGGAACCTGGAGGACATGCCGAGAGGGTTGTTCCTTAAGAGGCTGCGGGTAGTAAAGCCCGACCTGACGACTATCGTACTGGTGAACGGCAACGACCCGTCGGAGGAAATCGGCGCACGAAGTATAGGTGTTTGTGCGGTTTTGACCGAGGACTGCGGTGACGATTTTTTAGTTCAGGCAGTTGCGTCAGTTCTGGGTCTGGAGGTGCCGGCTGCGGCAATGGCTGAAGTCGCGCGAAAGAATGAAAGCGCAAGAAACTATGGAAGGGTGATTAGCTGATTGGTCGGCCCCGGGTGATAACCTTCGGCCGCGGACGTTTTAAAAAAGGAATTGTTCTTTAACAAAGCAATATTTGAGAGCAGGCACGGCTGATTGAGGCCGTGAGACGGGTCCCATTTTACGATTGGTTGCAAAACGGGAACCCATGATATAGCTCACGAAGAGTTTTCTTTCCCCAAGCTGGGCTTTCGACCGAAAACACAAATATAAATAAAGTGAGGTCACAAGCCCGGCAGTAAGTAAGCACGGCGACAGGCCGTGATAAAAGATAAGACAATTAAAAGCCACATTCGTCTGAAGTGGAAATGCGAACGGAGGAAAAGCCCATGAAGAGCAGGTACGCTCGAAGTGCGCCCATATTTTTATGTTTGTTACTGTTTTTGGGGCACCTACACGGGGTCGCTGAAGGTGTAATAGCATATGGTGTCGGGGCGCGAGGCAGCTGTGGAATATATGAAGTGGATTTTGACACGGGCAGCGTTAATCCGCTTATTGACACTCCCGATATCGGCTGGTACGGAGCGACCGACGGGGACCCGAGACATCCTGATACGTTCTACGCTACGCCCTATGGGGGCTCGCTTTATCGTGTGAATGTTGAGAGCCATGCGGTTACAGCGGTCGGCTTGAACGGTTACGGCGGTGTGCCGGTTAACGGTTTGGCCTATGACGAAGTTCACGACATCCTGTACGCAACGGACTATAGCAACCTTTATACCATCGATATAACACCTGGCAGTCCTACCGAAGGTATGCCGACACTGATAGGTGAATTTAAGGCGTGGGGTGAATCGTGGGCTCTCGACTACGACGCCTTGATAGATGAGCTGGTGGCTATGGCGCAGGTGTGGTGCGGCACCAAGACGTATTACATCGACAGGGAAACGGGCAAGGCTGATTACGTCGGGTTTACCCGCAACAAGCGCATCACCGACATCTGGTACGATTGCGACAGCGAGCAGATGTTCGGCGTGAGCAATAATCCGTACTGGGGCACCGGCAAGCTTTATGAAATCGACCCGGAGACGGGCGAGTCCACAAAGATATCGTGCATACGTTACGACCTGCTGGGTCTGGGCAAGCCCTGCGACCCTGTTCCGGAACCGGCGACGGTAATAGTTCTGTCTCTGGGCGGTCTGCTGCTCAGGAGGCGGATTAACTAAAACGGAGGCGCCTGATTCAGAGAGGATTAATCATGTCAAAAAAAGGAATCATTCAATCTATTCTAACGACAATGTTTGTTTTGGCGGCGCTGTCGGCATTTGCTCAGGCGGGCCGGGTGTGGGTGAGCACGCCGATAGAAATCGACGGCGAGCCTATCCGCAGCGAGTCTTGCGCCCTTGCAATGAGGTCTGACGGGACGTGGCCGGTGATTGCTTATAATGACCGCGGGGATTTTCGAGTCGCGTCTCTTACGGCGGCCGGCTGGGTCCAGGGCCCGACAGCGGGAAGAGCCGAACCCAGACCTGGAGGTATCTCGACAGCGACGAGCAGTGACGGCAAGATATGTTTCGCGTTCAGCAACGGTTCTGCTTTAATGCTGGATTCATCGGGCTTTTCAATGCTGCCAAACTATGTTGATGAACCATTACATTATTATCCTTATTCCGGACCTTCGGTTGCCTTCGACGGACGGGGCATGCCGTCTATATTACATAATCAAGGTGAGCCCGGCGAGAGCTTGGCAGTAGCCAGATATACCGGCTCGGGCTGGTACAACGATACGGTCGGTTATCCCGATGAGTTATATCACTCCAGGAGTTTTGGCTTGGCTTATGATTCCTACGGACAGGCCAACGTTGCATTCGGCGAACCGGAAATGATGTTCGCGATGAAAGGTGTTTTAACCAATAACCAGTGGGAAGCGGCCCGGATGTTTGAAATGCCGTTTCACGCCGAGCAAATAGATATGGTTGTGGGGACCGGTGATGTACCTTGGGTGTTTTATTCGTTTCCGGAATACCTGAGTTATGCGACATACGACCGGCAGTTACAGCAGTGGGTTAACGGCACTATAGCTTCGGTAGAGGTTAAAAGCGGTTTTGATGTGGCTTGTGACAGTGGCGGGGGTATTGGGTTAGCTTTTGTTGACCGGGAAGGGATGCTCGGTTTTGCCTATAACGACGGCGTGGGCGGCTGGGAGCTTAATATGGGCATTGCACGCGCGGAAATAGGTCCATATACGAATGTGAGTCTGGCTTTTGACCGTGAGGATAATCCGGTTATTTGTTATATGGACGAATTTCACAATTCATTATGCCTTGCTTACGACCCGATTACGGTTCCTGAGCCGGGGACGGTAGTAATTTTGTCGCTGGGCGGGTTATTGTTCAACCGCAGAAAAAAATAATAAGAGAAAAAACAACCAAAGATAATCATGAAGACCTCAAAGATTAATTTATGCAAATTATTTATCGCGGCGGCTTTGTTATCCAACGGCTTTGCGGATATCGGGCTGGCCGTTGAAATTACCCTGGGCCGACAGGATTTTGATGACGGAACAATTATTGCTGAAGGGGCCTCCGGCTTTAACGAAGTTTCTGTTGGTGAGCCGTCGCCTTTTGACCGGGTTTACGGCTTTGATTTCGACATACCCTTTAACGTTACGTGGATATTCGAATACGAGCCGATACCCGTAACAGACGCAACATTGACACTCGGTATATCTGATATTGATTCGTTACTGCCCGGCAGTCAGATAAACTATTTTACGCTTGATTCGTTTGATATCACTTTATTGCTGGACGCTCAATTTGAAAGTTACGGCGGAGCCCAGTGTGAATATAACATCTACAGCATCGAATTGCCGGCTTCTGTTTATCCGGCATTATCGGATGGGATCGCTTCGTTTACACTGGCTCTTCAGGGACAACCGGGCAGTATAGGAAACGGCGCGGGCCTGGATTTCTGTACACTAAATCTCAGTGAAGCGCCTGAGCCGGTAACGATTGTGCTGCTGGGGCTGGGGGCTATTCTGCTGAGGAGAAAATGATATACGGCTGGGGGGCGGCCGATATCCTATACGGGGACAGGTCCGGAGGAAGGGTCTGTCCTTAGTTTTTTGCTGGCAGTCGTCCGTAACAGCTTTATCCTAAGTTGCTATTGGGCGGTGACATATGGCGGCCGGAGCAAGATTTTGGGACGTTTTTTGAATATTTGCGGAAATAGCAGGTGGTTAGTTGCGTCTTTATTATTGAATAAGATGCGAGTATTTGATATAATCCCTGAGTGTACCGCTAAGTATGAGTGGGGGTTACCGTGAAACTCTATTATAGCTGTTTTATCCTTTTTGCCGCGTTTTGGTTCTGTGCAGTAAGCCACGCCTATATCTATAATGGCGGGTTCGAGGAAGCCGAGCCGAATGAACAGTTGCCGTTTGACCCGCCTGAGGGTTGGGAAAGGGAAAACTATACCGCTGTGATGGAGCAGTTTATACCTGACCCGTGTGAGGGCAACGTCAATGCTTGGCAAATCGACCTTGAGGAGGGCCTAAAGCCTATTGAGGGGCAGTCGTTTGTAGTGCTAAGTAGCGGTGACTTTTTGCCTGAGCCGTGGTTGGCGAGTATTCAGCAATACGTTTACGCATATTCCGGTCAGACCATATCGGGGTATTATTTCTTCGGCACGGCCGATTATATCCCCTATAATGACTATGCGACCATCGAGCTGATTCCCTTCGATTCAAACTCAGCCCTTGATGAAATAACATTGGTTTATATCGATGTCAGCGATGTCGACGAAGACCCCAGAGATAACGACGGCAAGTCGATAGAAGGCTGGGAGTATTTTGAACACACGTTCTCCCCAAGCGAGGCTGGCGGTTATCAATTGATTATTGCTGTCACTGATATGAAAGATTTTCTTTACCCAAGCTATTTGGCTGTTGACGATATGACGTTGTGCAATCAGCCGCCTGATGGCGACATAAATCGCGATTGCCACGTTAACTTCGTAGATTTCTCCTGGTTGGCTACCGACTGGCTTGAGGATTGCGACGACCCGAATTACGTTTCCGACCCGAACAGCAACTGCTATAGGGGCACCGACCTCAGCGGAGACGGTCCGGTTGACTTCAATGATTTGGAGTTGATGAGCGAAAACTGGCTGTGGTGATTACACCGCACACCTTGCGAACCGACGATAACTCGTCCGTCGGTAATTAGCCTCTGCACAATCTGTCTATATCCCTTGCCACAATCTCAGAAACGAGTTTGTTATAACTGGGCCTGTTATATTCAATCTGGTCTATTCGCGTCTGGATGTACTCCAGCTTAGCGGGTTCAGTAGTGCGGGTTTTCAGCGGGGCAGTTCTTTTTGCCGCTGCGGCCTGTCTCTGCCGCACCAGAATCTTTTGGGCGACGTCAAAGGCGGGGACATCCGGCGTTCCGCTTTCGGAGCGTTTTCGCCTGTTAGCGTCAACCACCGCTTTCATCATCGGCGACGGTTCCCGGGGCACGTTTTGCGGCGGCGTTTTCTTCAAGTCCGGGTCGGTGTGTGATTTGCCGGGAGATTGGACAGGGTCCTGGGCACTTGGCTGCCGGTTGTCTGCCGCCTTGCGTGCGCGCAGGATATCCTCTCTGCCTTTGAGGACATCAGGGTCGATTTTTTCATTGTGCTCGTTCGTTGCCGCAGCCTCCAATTGACTAATCCAGTTTAACCTGCGGCGGTATGAAAATCAAGGCTGATTCGGCGTTGCGTTGCCGGGGCCGAGAGTGAATTTGGTGAAACGGCCGGGTTTGAAATACCCTATAAGAGAGTTTATATCGTCGACACTAACAGCATTGATGTCAGCGATGTCCTGCCTGGTACTGCGGTATTCGTTCAGGTAGACCCAGTTGAAGCCCAGGCTGACCAGACGTCCCATCGGGATTTCATTTTTCAGAACCAAGGCGCTGAGGATTTTGTTCCTTGCGGCGGTGAGCTCAGTTCCATTAACGCTGTTAGTATTCAGGTCATCGAAGATTGCCTTTACTGTGTCGAATACTTTCTGTAAGTTTTCGCTGCTGCATCGGATGTAGCTGTAAAAAGCGCCGGTTCCGTCCATCGATTCGCACTGCATGGTCGCGGTCTCGGCGAGAGCCTTGTCGACAAGGGCCCAGAAATATCGCGAGCCGACGCTGTCACCGACAATCGTACCAAGAACTGACGCAGCGAATCTTCTCTCGTCCTGCATCGATACTGCCGGGCTGATAAGGCAGATGTGCTCTCTGTTGAGATTCTTCTTCTTTAGTCGTTCACTTTTCAAACTGCCCTGGTAATCAGGGGTTTGCCTTGTAACGCTTTGTCTCTGCCAGATGCCGCAGCGCTCGGCGATAAGCTCGGCCATCTTATCCCAATCGAAGTTGCCTGCAAGGGCAACCGTTATGTTGTTCGGAGAGTATCGAGAAGTGAAATATTCGCGCATTTGCTTTGAGGTAAGGGCATCGATACTTTCGCGTGTGCCGAGGACGCTGTTGCCGCAGGGATGCGAGTCGAAATGCAGACTTCGGCCTTTGTCAATCACATCGAAGCTCGGCGTATCTTCGTACATTGCTATTTCTTCTTTGATGACATTCTTTTCCATGTTGAAGTCTTCGTTGCGGAGGGCCGGCCTCATCAAATGTGTCCAGAGCTTCGCAACCTCGCCCAGGTAATCCGGCAGGACGGCAGCATAGTAAACGGTGTTTTCTTCGCTGGTAAAGGCATTGAACTGAGCACCGAGACGGTCGAAGGCTTCGTTGACTTCCAGCGGACCGAGCTGGTCGGTGCCTTTGAACAGCATGTGTTCGAGGAAATGTGATACGCCGCTTACCTGCATCGTTTCATCGCGTGAGCCTGTTCTGACGAAGAAACCGACGGCCGCCGATTTGGCGAATTTGTTTACCTCACCGATGACTGCCAGGCCGTTATCCAGGATATGTTTTTTAAATTGCATACTTGTTTATTTCAAAGTGACCTTTTCAGGGCCTATTGTTACGACAGTATAGTTCTCGAATGGATTATTTTTCAAAAACTGCGTTACGGAATCCGTGCCTGTCTGCTCGATTTTTTCTTTTATTTCATCGAGGCTTCTGACTCTGCCGAGGACGTAATAGTCGGAGGCGATGTGCGCGGCCCGGCTTGCTGATGATTCGCTGCTCATAATGAGCGCCGATTCCAGCCCTACTTTGGCCCTGGCAATTTCCTCATCACTTATTCCGTCTTTGAGTTTATCGAACTGTTCAATTATACAATCGAGCGTTTGCTGAGCAGTCTGCGGTACGGTGCCTGCATAGCACAGGATGCCCGCGGCCTCCTTGAGGCCGTGGTAGTTCGCGCCGATGGTGTAGCACAGGCCGCGTTTTTCTCTGACTTCAGTGAACAGCCTTGCGCTCATTCCGCCGCTCAATACAGATACAGCTATTCTTGCGTTGTAGTATTGCTCGTCGTCGGGTTTGACTGTTGCCGTCATTAAGCCAATATGTACCTGCGCGCCGTCGTTATGAACGTGTGTGTATTTCCGGCCTCTATCCAAAAGTTCAATCAGGTTTAACGCTTCTTGGGGCCCGGTATCGAATAAGCTTTCCATCTGTTTGCAGACCGCGTTAAAGTCATACTTGCCTGCGACGGCGAAGATGGTCTGCGAGAGATTGAAGTACTGTTTTACGAGCTGTCCTGTTTTTTCCGCGGTCAGGGCCTTGAGCTGGTCGGCGTCGCCCGCGGCGCTCCTGCCGAGCGGCTGAGGATAAAACTGCTCTTTTAGTTTTAGCATTACTTTATGTCTCGGGTCGTCATCGAGTCCGGCCAGGTGGTCCAGGGCAAGCTGTTTTGCCAGTTCGAACTGCTCGTCATCGAGTCGCGGTTGCGTTATTGTCTTGGCGTAAAGCTCAAGTGCGGCGGCAAGATTTTCCGCTTCAAGCGCAGCACCGATACTCAAATAGGTTGAGCCGACGGAACTTGAACGATTTAGTCCCAGCGAATCGAGGGCGTCGTTGAGCGTTCTGCTGTCCATATCACCGGCGCCGCGGAAAATCCAGTCTTCGATGATGTTGGCAGCACCGCAGCAGCCTTGCGGCAGTCTCGAAGCGCCGGCCGGTAGCATAAAGCCAAATGCGACCGACTGGACGGTCTCCATCGGCTGGCCGAGAATGACCATGCCGTTTTTCAAGATGTGTTTATCGAGTTTTGAGGCCATAGTTCCCAAAATGAAAAGAGAAAACGAGGCAGGAATGTACCAGCAAAATCCGGCGGTTTCAACAGTAATTTATTACCGTCCTCAGGCCCAACAAACATTAAGTGCCGAGAATTAAGTAGCGGTGTCTCGTTTGCGGGTTGACAGCAAGATTAAATTTCTTATTCCTTCGACGTCACGAGAATTGAGCCATCGCTGCTCGAATTCTTTTTCCTGTGCAATCTGGGCGATGGCCATCAGCGCCCTGAGGTGATAATTGCGTTCGTCCTTCGAGCCGGCGAGAAAGAACATTATCCTTACCGGTTCGGGTGATTTCGGGAAAGTCACTCCCTGTTTTGCGCGAACCAGGACGATATCGAATTTGTGCTCGCCTTCGACTACTACATGAGGTATAGCAAAACCCGGCTGGATTATGGTACCGGTTTCAGCTTCACGGGCGAGAAGCTTTTCAAAAACTACGTATTCATCTTCGTCGAGCTGCTTCGCGAGTATATCGGCTACATCACGAAAGAGCTGCTCGGAATCCATCTTTTTTTCAATGTCGAGAATCGTGCAGTTGCGGATGAGCCTGTCGAAACGGTCTTCGATGATTTCATCTCGTTCGAGCAGGATGTCTCGCAGCTCGTTTTCGAGGGTGACGGTTTTAAGCTGGCGGTCGGTGACGCGTTCGACTACGTGCATAACGGCAGAGGCGCGGCTGACATTTCGGCGAACATAAAGGAAGTACCATGCTGCGCTGAGTACAATGAACAGGCCGGATACGGCAAGCGGCACTTTGCCCATGTCGAGAAGAAGAGCGAGGTAGGCGATTATGGCGAAGATTTGAAGGTACGGATAGAGCGGGCAGCGGAACATCGGGCGATACGACTGGATTTTGCTTTCGCGCATTATGATAATGCTGAGATTCACAAGTATAAAAAGGATTATCATTACGGTCGAAGCGGTTTTGACCAGCGTCTCAATATCGAGGAACAGTATCGCGCAGAGCATAAATATACTGGTGATGAGTATGCTGATATGCGGCGTGCTGAAGCTCTTGTTTACCCGCGAAAGGATGGCGGGCAGCAGGCGGTCGCGGCTCATCGACATCGGCGAGCGCGATGCCGCTAATATCCCCCCATTTGCTGTGGTGATAAACGCGGCGATAGCGGCGACTGCAAGAGCGGCATAACCTATAGTTGGCATGAACTTGGACGCGGCAAGTGACAACGGGGCAAGCGAGGCTTTAAGCTCCACGTCCGTGGTGACACCGATGGTAACGACGACGGCGAGGACATAAAAAATCGATACGATGAACCATGCGAGCATCATTCCCAGCGGCAGATTTCGGCCTGGGTCTTTCACCTCTTCGGCGATACTTGCAACCTTTGTAAGGCCTCCGTAACTGACGAAGACCAGGCCTGCGGTGGCGATTATTGTTCGCCAGCCGCTGTCAAAAAAGTGGGCGTACTTTGCGGCCTGTAGTTTCGGCATGCCTATTACGACGAAGGCCGTCAGTATGATAATAAGGACGGCAACAAGCAGGCTTTGGAATCGGCCGGTATGTTTGACGCTGATGATATTCATTGCGGTGAAGGCGAGGCAGCAGATGACGGCTATAATTTTCATACCGGCCTGGGTTATGGAGCCCGTGATGAGCATTTCAATGAGGACGGCCATTCCGACGATTGCGAATGCGCTTTTGAGCGCGAGGCTGAACCAGTTGGCAAAACCACTGAACAGGCCGAGCACGGGGCCGAGGCTGCGTTCGACGAAAAAGTATGTGCCTCCGGCTTTTGGCATGGCGGTGGCGAGCTCTGCTTTGCTCAGGGCGCTGGGCAGGATTATAAACGCGGCGATTGCGTAGGAAAAAATCACGGCGGGTCCCGCTTTTGCGTATGCGATTGCGGGCAGAACGAAAAGGCCGCTGCTTATCATCGCACCGGCGGCGATGCTGAATACTTCCGTTAAACCAAGTTGTTTTTTTAGCCCGGTCACTCAAAGCCTCCCTGCCGAATAAGAGATATCAACCATTGTACGGCATTGACGGAAGGGCGGCAACCTTTAGTGTGCCGCATTATGTTCAGTTCGTCGAACGATATGTGATTACTTTGACATTTTCGAGTGTGACCAGGCCATGCCGAACAGCAGGCAGCCGATTATATTGACCGCAGCAGTACCAATCGGAAACTCGGAACTTATGCTTCGCTGGACAAGTCCGCCAATCGCATAGCGGGCTAATGTTCCCACAGCACCGGCAAGACAGAGAAAGGCGATTTTTTGCAGCAGTCGGTATTCCTGGAAATTTCGCCTGTTGCGCAGCACTAATGGTATCGTTATGCGCGGCTGGAGCAACAGTTTTTTCTTTTGGGGCGGGTATAGCTTGACACGGCCGAGGTCATAGGATATTATTTTTTCATTGTTCGGATGTAGGGATGACGGCGCAGGTTAAGGATGACCCAATGACACAGATTTCACCCTGCCGGGAAGAGTCGAAGCCCAGTGTCCTTTATCAATGCCACCTCGGCCTTACGCAGAAATCACATCTTGCTTCGTTTGCCGGCTATTTGATGCCGTTGTGGTATTCGTCGATAAGCGCCGAGCACTGTGCGGTGAGAGGGGCAGCGGGCATCTTCGACTGCACGCATATGGGCGTACTCGGTGTCAGCGGGGTCGAGGGCGGGGATTTTCTAAACATCATAGCAACCAACGACATCTCGACGCTTCCACAGGGCAGGGCGCAGTACAGCTACATACTGGACGCACACGGCCAGGTGCTCGACGACATAATCATTTATCGCAGAAGCAGTAAGAATTTCATGGTTGTCGTCAACGCGTGCAATGAGCAGAAGATAAGAACATACCTTGCGGACCTGCAGGCCGGCCGGGCCTGTATCGATGAAAACGACCCCAGCCGAACGCTGCCGAAGCGGGTCGAGATTCTCGACATGCACAATATAAACGGCGGCAGTGACTACAAGGTCGATATAGCGGTGCAGGGGCCGACGTCGCTGGACCTGCTTGTCTGCCTGGCGGATGAAAAGTTGCGGCCGGTCCTGGCGAACCTGAAATCATTCACATTCGTCGAAGGATTAATCTGCGGAACTGAGTGCATAATCTCGCGGACGGGCTATACCGGAGCCAAAGTCGGGTTTGAGCTGTTCGTACATCCGGCTGCGGCTACGGTGTTGTGGCGAAAGCTGCTCGAGAAGGGAAAAGACCTCGGGGTCCTGCCGTGCGGACTTGGCGCCCGTGACAGTCTGCGAATCGAAGCGGGATTGCCGTTGTACGGACACGAGCTGGCCGGTCCTTTCGACATTTCACCATTCGAGGCAGGATACGGCTGGGCGGTAAAACTCGACAAGGAATTCTTCATCGGCAAAGACGCCGTCGCTGAACGCGCACAAAAGATGCAGATGCAGGTAGCGAGGATAGAGCTGCCGGGCCAAAGGGGTATTCGTCCGGTCAGGCAGGATGACTGCGTTGTCAATACGGGCAGCGAATGTGTCGGATGGATTCTCAGTTGCGCAAAGGTTGACGATACGCAAATCGCACTGGCGTACGTGAAGAAGAACGCCGCCGTCGAAGGGACCGAACTTGCGGTGCATTATATGCCGCGAAAGGCCAACCATTCAGAGAGGACTCAACTGGGTGGAAAAATAGAAATTGAAATCGCCGGTAATGTAGTAAGCAGATTTGCACGATTTTGATAACAGGAGAAGCAGATGTTCCCCGAAGGGTTGTTGTATACAAAAGAGCATGAATGGGCCAAAGTCGAAGGCAAAACTGCAACGATTGGAATCAGCGATTATGCACAGGAGCAGCTGGGCGAACTGGTATACGTCGAGCTGCCGAAAGTGGGCAGCAAGTTCATACAGGGCAAAGAGCTTGCCATCGTCGAAAGCTCCAAGGCGGCAAGTGATGTTTATGCCCCTGTGACCGGAAAAGTAACGCAGGCCAATTCACAGCTCGAGTCAAAACCGGAATTGATAAACCAGGATTGTTACGGAGCGGGGTGGATTTGCAAAGTGGATGTCACCGACGAGACTGCATTGAAGAACCTGATGGATTCGAAGCAATACGAAGAGTACGTGAAGGGGCTGTAAACTCATGCCTTTCATTTCCAATACACCGGCTCAGCAGAAGCAGATGCTTGCCGAAATCGGCCTGAGTATGGAGGACTTATTCGCTGATATACCGCGCGAACTGCTCACCGGGGATTTTAACCTTCCCGACCAGATGACCGAACAAAAGGTCCGTGAGCACTTAGCTGCTCTTGCGGGGAAAAACCACATTGACCTTACGTTGTTTCTTGGCGGCGGTTTTTATGACCATTTTATTCCTGCGGCGATTTATTCGGTGATTTCCCGCGGCGAATTTTACACGGCTTATACGCCGTACCAGCCTGAATTGTCGCAGGGCACTTTGCAGGCTGTTTACGAATATCAATCGGCGATTTGCCGGCTGACCGATATGGAGGCGGCCAATGCATCACTGTACGACGGCGGTACGGCGATGTATGAGGCGATGATGATGGCCCTTCGGATAACAGGCCGAAACAAGATTATCATCGACGACAGCGTCAATCCGATTTACCGCGTGATGATTCATTCGTACACACGCAACCTCAGTATCGAGCTTGACGAGACTCACTGCATCGACGGCCACGCTAACAGGGAGCAGATATTAAAAGCGCTCGATGAGAAAAGCGCGGCTGTGATACTGCAGAATCCCAACTTCTTCGGCTGTATCGATGACTTTAGCGATATCGCCGAAGCTGCGCATAAAAATGGTGCTCTATTGATTGTATCGTGTTATCCGATATCGCTTGGGATACTCAAGACTCCCGGCGCGATGGGCGCCGATATAGTGACCGGCGAAGGCCAGAGCCTCGGTATGCCGATGTCGTTCGGAGGGCCCTACCTGGGTTTCATGTCGTCGCGCATGAAATACGTTCGCAAGATGCCGGGCAGAATCGTCGGCCGGACCAAAGACAGAGACGGCAAACGAGCGTTCGTCCTGACGCTCCAGGCAAGAGAGCAGCATATAAGAAGAGATAAGGCAACGTCGAACATCTGCTCCAATGAAGCGCTATGCGCATTGACCGCGCTGGTGTATCTGCTCCTGATGGGCAAAGAAGGTTTAGTTGAGACGGCGCAGCTCTGCGCCGGCAAAGCAAATTACGCATACGAGCGATTGACGGCTATACCGGGCGTCAGGCCGCACTTCAAGACAAAGTGGTTCTTCAACGAGTTCGTGCTCGATTTGCCCTGCGAGGCTGCGGATGTCGTCGCCCGGCTGATTGAAAAAGGCTACGCCGCCGGCTTTCCGCTGAACAGATACTATGAAGGTATGGAAAACTCGCTTCTTGTTTGTGTTACCGAAAAAAGGACAAAGCAGCAGATAGGCATGTTCGCCGAGGCGCTGGAGAGTGCCCTATGAAACTGGTATTTGAAAAATCCATTGCGGGACGCAGGGCTGTAAGGATAGATTCGAGCGACGTTCCTTCGAAGATAAGTTTCAAGAGGGAGCTTCTGCGTGACAAACCTGCCCCGCTGCCGGAGCTGAGTGAGCTTGATGTCGTGCGGCATTTTACTGCGCTTAGCAGGATGAATTTCGGCGTGGATACCAATTTCTATCCGCTCGGCTCCTGCACGATGAAATACAATCCGAAGGTCTGCGAACGAATTGCAAGTTATCCCGGCTTTGCGCATCTGCACCCCCTGCTGCCGCAATTGAGGATGGGCGGTATGCTCACGCAGGGCGCACTGCAAATCCTCTACGAGAGCGACCTTCTGCTTCGTGAAATTACGGGCATGGCGGGTTTTACAATGCAGCCGATGGCAGGGGCACACGGCGAGCTGACTGGTATAATGATTATGGCTGCGTATCACAGGGACAAGGGTAACAAAAAGACAACCGTCCTCGTCCCCGACAGCGCGCACGGCACAAACCCGGCAAGTGCAGCCATAGCAGGCTATAAAGTACTGGCGGTGCCGAGTAACGACAAAGGCGTTATGGACGTCGATGCGCTAAAGAGTATGCTGAACGACGAAGTAGCCGGGCTGATGCTGACCTGCCCGAATACGTTAGGACTTTTTAATCCTCATATAAAAGAAATATGCGATTTGGTGCACAGCGTCGACGGGCTTGCTTATTACGACGGGGCAAATCTGAACGCGATAGTCGGCAAGGCCCGGCCGGGCGACTTTGGGTTTGATATCGTGCATCTGAATCTTCACAAGACCTTCGCAACACCGCACGGCGGAGGCGGCCCGGGCGCAGGACCGGTAGGTGTAACAGAAAGACTCATCGACTACCTGCCCGTTTCAATCGTGGTGAAACGAAACGACGGGACGTTCGCGCTCGAGTACGACCGGCCGAAGTCTATCGGCTATATCGCACCGTTCTACGGCAACTTCGCCGTAGTGCTGCGGGCTTACGTTTATATTCTGATGC
>CAZFHM010000011.1:0-5422 GCA_964518825.1 uncultured Pirellulales bacterium | reverse complement strand
CCGTTCTACGGCAACTTCGCCGTAGTGCTGCGGGCTTACGTTTATATTCTGATGCTCGGAAAACAGGGCCTGGCGCGCGTTGCTGAAAACGCCGTGCTCAATGCGAACTACATTCGCAAGAAATTGAAAGATTATTATAAAAGCGCAGCGGACGGCGTATGCAAGCACGAGTGTGTGTTTAGTCCAACCAAAGAAATGCTTGAAAAGAGTGTCCACGCGATAGATATTGCAAAAGCTCTCATCGACAGGGGTTTTCATCCGCCGACAGTGTACTTCCCGACGATTGTCAAGGAAGCGATGATGATTGAGCCGACCGAGACCGAGAGCAAGGAGACACTCGACGAATTCCTCGAGGCGATGATAGAAATAGCAAAACTTGCCAAGACCAGACCAGAAGTGTTGAAACAGGCCCCGGTTACTACGCCGGTATCGAGGCCTGACGAAACCGCCGCGGCGAAGAACCTCGACATTGCTTATCTGGAAGAATAACCCTCTCTTTTCAGGCGATAGCCGCAAGGCCTTGCGAAGTAAATCCTTTGATTCGCGTGTCGCCGTCAAAGGTCTCAGCTTTGATATGACGCAGGCCGACATCTTTTTTCAAATCGGCCAACGCCTGTGCAATATCGGCAGAACCGGCGCTGCCGAGAATCTTCGGCGCGATGTAAACGCACAATTCATCCGCCAGACCTTCGCGGAGAAACGAAGCGAGTATTTTCGGTCCGCCTTCGACCAGAAGCTGTTGGATATTTCTTTTGCCCAGCTCATCGAGTACGAAGGCAAGATTGGATTTGCCCTGCAGGTCACCAAAGGCAAGAATCTCAACGCCCGCCTTTTCGAGTAATTCTTTTTTATTCGTATTGGAAGAGAGTGAACCTGCATAAGTTACGACGATGACCGGCTGTTTCTTTGCGGTCTTTACGAGTTGGCAGTCAGGCGGTATTTGAAGGCGGCTGTCTAAAATGATTCGCGTCAGTTTTTTGTCTTTGCCGCCGGCGCCTCTCGGCGTCAGCAGCGGGTCATCGGCAAGGACTGTACCTATCCCGACGAGTATCGCATGGGCCTGGTTCCGCAGCATGTGTGCATCTTTTCTGCTCGATTCGCAGGACATCCATTTGTTTTTTTCTCCGGCGTAAGCCAGTTTTCCGTCGATGCTCTGGGCCCACTTGAGAATTACCCACGTTTTGCCTGTTGAAGCAAATTTGATGAACGGCGCGTTGAGAAGTTTAGCCTGTTGTTGGCATACGCCGACTTCAACTTCGATGCCGGCCTGTCTGAGTGTCTCGAAACCTTTGCCCTGCGCATGGGCAGACGGGTCGGTCATAGCGGTGACGACTTTGGTGATACCGGCGTCGATAATCGCCATAGTGCAGGCGCCGGTCTTGCCGATGTGGCAGCACGGCTCGAGTGTGACGTACATTACGCCGCCTTTCGGATTTGCCCCGAGGTTCCTGCAGTCGTTGAGCGCGTTGATTTCCGCGTGCGGCCCGCCGAATTTTTGATGCCATCCTTTGCCGATGACCTGTCCGCCTTTGACAATGACACAGCCGACCGCCGGGTTCGGTTCGACCGAACCGATTCCCCGCTGCGCAATCTTCAACGCTTTGAGCATGTAGGCCTTGTTCTCGTCTGGCATAAGAGTACCTTTTAGCCGTTAATCATATCGAGAAATTTCTTTTCGTCTATCACCGGGACGCCGAGCTTGTCGGCCTTATCGAATTTGCTGCCGGGTTCGGCTCCGGCGATGACGTAATCGGTGTTCTTACTGACGGTGGAGCTGGTTTTGCCGCCGTTATCTTTTATCATCTTTTCTACTTCGTTTCGCGTATAGTTGGGCAGTGTCCCTGTGAGCACGAAGGTCTTTCCGGTCAGCTTTCCGCCTGCCGCGGCTTTTTGTGCCTTTGGTTTTAAACCCGCTTCGAGTAATTGCTCGATGACTTTTTTATTTCGAGATTCTTTGAAATAATTATGGACACTTTCAGCCATAGACGGGCCTATCTGGTCTATGGATTCGAGTGTTTCGGTATCTGCGTCCATCAGCTTTTGTAGTGAGCTGAAATTCTCGGGGAGTATCTGCGCAGACTGGCTGCCAATCAACGGAATACCCAGGGCCGCGACAAGCCGCCACAACGGCTGGGTCTTGCTTTTTTCGATGGCGGAAATGACTTTGGATGCACTTTTATCAGCCATTCGTTCGAGTCCGAGCAAATCGGATTTTTTCAGTTTGTACAAATCGGCGAAGTTTCTAACCAGGCCGGAATCGACTAACTGTTCAATAAGGCTTACTCCAAGGTTCTCGATATCCATCTGGTCTCTGCCTGCAAAGTACCTGAGTTTTTCTTTTAGTCGAGCAGTGCAATTGTCACTGAGGCATCGGATAAATACTCCATCCTTATCTTTTGCGACCAGCCCGCCGCAGTTCGGACAGCTCGTCGGGATTTTGTACTTATGAGCACCGGTCGGCCGGTATTGTTTTTTGACCTCGACGACCTGCGGTATTATTTCGCCGGCCTTTTCGATAATCACGGTGTCACCTTCGCGAACATCGAGACGGTATACCTGGTCGAAATTATGCAGACTGGCCCGGCTTACTGTTGTGCCGGATAATTGGACCGGTTTTAGATTCGCAACGGGCGTCAGGGCCCCGCTTTTGCCGACCTGGACTACAATCGATTCGACGAGGGTTTGCGCCTGCTCGGCGGGGAATTTATAGCTGATGCACCACCGCGGTGCACGGCCGGTAAAGCCGAGTGTTTCCCGCTGGTCGAAGCTATTTATTTTTATGACCATCCCGTCGATTTGATAGCCGAGGCTGAGACGCTTGTCGCTGAAGCCCGTGCAGATGTCTATCACGTCGTCAATCGTCTTAGCCTTTTTAATATGCGGATTTACAGGCAGGCCGAGCTTCTTAAACCGCTGCAACGTTTCGTAATGATTATCAGCTAATGGTTTGCTCACCTCACCGGTAGCATAAGCGAAAAAAGACAGGTTTCTTTGGGCTGTGATTCTCGCGTCCAGCAGTTTCAGTGACCCTGCCGCTGCGTTTCGCGGGTTGGCAAAGGCCGGCTCATCTGATTCGGCGCGGAGCTTATTAAGTTCGAGAAAAGATTTGGTGGGCATATAAACTTCGCCGCGCACTTCGAGCACATCAGGAACCTTTTCATCGTCGAGCAGGACGAGCGGAACAGCCTTTATCGTGCGGACATTGGCGGTGACATTATCTCCGGTGGTTCCGTCGCCGCGGGTGGCGGCAGTTGTGAGCATGCCGTTTTCGTATCGCAGGCTGATGGCCAGGCCGTCGATTTTAGGCTCCACCACATAGTCATAATTCTTAGACCCCAGCCCTTTTGCCACACGCTCATCGAAGGCCCTTAATTCATCGGCGTTGTAGGTATTATCAATGCTGAGCATGGGGATGGTGTGCGTTACGGTTTCAAAGCCTTCGAGCGGCCGACCGGAGACACGCTGAGTGGGTGAATCGGGAGTCACCAAATCCGGGTGTTGTTCTTCGAGTTTTTTCAGCTCGGCAAAGAGGCTGTCGTATTGGCGGTCGGTGATTTCGGGCAGATTGAGTACGTAGTAAAGGTGGTCGTGCCTGCGTATCTGCCGCCGTAACTGTTCGATTTTCTTCTGTACCGTCTCTGCCATACCAAACTTTATATGTTCAGTATCGACGTTTCGCAACAGCAATATAGAGCGTCTAACAAAATGCCTTTGCATTCAAGCGGCTTATTTTCCGCCCTGCCGCCTTGCCGGGACGAAAAAACGCACGCTTTCTGTGCGACAATTCATTTTGTTAGAAGCTCTTAGAAGACCAGCCAGTCGCCGAGCAGGTATATGACGACTGTCAGGCCCGCGGCGATGGGTACCGTCGCCAGCCAGGAAATGAAGATTGAGCGGACTACTGTGCGGTCGATAGCTGTAATACCGCGTGCCAGGCCGACGCCGATTATCGCACCGACCAGCGTATGAGTTGTGCTGATAGGCAGACCCAGCCTTGAGCAGACGAGTACGGTAGTCATACCTGCAAGGTCTGCCGAAACACCGCGCGACGGCGTGATTTCAGTGACCTTTTCTCCCATCACTCGCATTACACGATATCCGAACGTCGCCAGTCCTATTGCTATACCGACGCCGCCGAGCACAAGAAACCATATATTCACAGGTACTTTACCGGGAACCGTACCGTTTTTTACAATTTCGGCAACAGCTGCCAGCGGTCCAATCGCATTTGCAACATCGTTAGCACCCTGTGCAAAGGCGACACTGCACGAGGTAAATATGACCAGTATGGCAAAGCGTTTTTCCACTATAGCCAACTGCTGTTCGAAGGGTAAACCATCTTCATGGTATTTTTTCCTGTTTGCCATATAAGCCGTAAACACCGCCGCAATCAGCCCGCCAATTATGCTGATGACTATAGCCTGCAGGGCGGTCAGGTTCAGGTGGAGATTTTTCAGCCCTTTATAGATGACCGAAAGAATCAGTATGGTGAAGGTGATAAAAACGCATATCGGAACGCCTTTGCGCGCAGCCTGGGACGGATGTTCCACGCTCAGCACAAAACGCGAAATCAGCTTGAATATCGTAAAAGCAAGCACACCACCTGCGAGCGGTGAGATAAACCAGCTTGCGACAATCTGTCCAAGTTTATCCCAGTGAACATGTCCGAAGCCGGCCCGCAGAATGGCAAAGCCAACAATAGCTCCGACAATCGAATGCGTAGTTGAGACAGGCATCCCAAGATAAGAGGCGAGATTCAGCCAAAGTGCCGCAGCAAGCATCGCACAGAGCATACCGTACGCGAGAATCATCGGGTCATCGGCAAAGGTCTGTGTTTCGACTATGCCCGAGCGGACGGTGTCGGTGACATGGCCGCCGACAAGAACCGCACCGGCGAAATTGCAGATTGCCGCTAATACGATGGCCCAGAAGATGGTTATGGATTTCGAGCCTACGGCATCGGCCATCGCATTTGCCACATCATTGGCGCCGATGTTCCAGGCCATGTATGCGGCGATTACGATTGCGATGATTAAAGTGATCTCCATCTAACTGCACTTCCTTGCCAGGGGCCGTTATTTCTTTCTGATGATGATTTTCAGGTATTTGGCTGTTCTTTCAGCGTTATTTGCGATTCGGCTGAGCGTCTTGCAGTATTTGTCGAGGAACATGATGGTAATCGGGTCGAGCTGTTTTTCGAGGCTGTAGAAGTGCTGCGCGAATTTCCTCTCCAGCTGGTCGACCTTCCATTCCTCCTCGCTGACCTGGTCTATTTCAGCGAGCACCTCTTTAGCCTCTTCGCCTGCAAACGCCGCTTCGGCCAGTGAAGAAATCTTCTCTGCCAGGTTCATAAGCAGTTCACTGACAACGATGACCTGCTCAACAAGGGCCTTGAAGTCATCTTCCACTTCCTGCGGTATTT